>NZ_CP015580.1 GCF_002163585.1 Tatumella citrea | reverse complement strand
AGAGCTATCAAACCTTTCAGTTTGACGACACCCTACTACACCCCTTGTGTCGCACCATATGAAGACTTGCTTCAACCTAACCCCATTTATGGCTGGGCTTTCTCATAGCTTACCTGGTTGATAACCAAAACACTTAGGCACTCGTTTCGGGTATGGTCTTTTGTAGCACTCCCCGTTTAGACCTACATACACTGTTTGGCGAACAATCACATATTGACCACTCGGATCAATGGCTCCACACCAAACACCGGACACAATCGGTTTAAACAAAATATGTATGCTTAAGGATCTGAAAAGGCTAGGAAATTTTTGAGTTGTAACTAAGAGGTAAGTTTGACTTTCTGCGAAATGTGAGTTAGATTTCTACTTACAAATCGTAATCGAGTTCTGACCAACTTGATTACAAGACTCAAAGAAGTCCCCACTTCTTTTAGTCCTTCAAAGCCAGCCTGCAAAGCTGGTTTTGTCGTATCTGGTACTTGTTATAAACCTTCCTGTCTTTATGTCAATAATCTTGAACGACTTTTCTGATCCAACCCCAAAAACCCAAAAACCCTGGATAGCTCGAAAAAACCTCGTCAAACCCTCTAAAATCGCTTTTCTCTGTAGCTAACAGATATATCCACTAACTACAAAAACACCAAAAAAAGAGCCGGTGCCGGCCCCTATTTTTACTTCTTGAAGTGCGATTTTAAACTGGTTGAGATCTGGCTCGGAGTCCTTGATACAGCAAACTGACTCTTGTTTGCTTTCACAACATCAGAGCACTCAACACCAGTTACAGCGATACCACCTTTCGACGAACGAGCATAGCCGTAGAACTCCTGGCTTTGAGTCACTCTGTGACCCAAAAAAGCCGCTATGGTGAAGTCATCTGCACCGGATGCCTTGAGATCACTCGCAACCCTGTGACGAAGTGTATACAGTGAAAACGTTCTATGTTGGATGTAGAGGTATTGCCTCAAGCTGTTGTAGAGCTTCCCATCTGGTTTGTAGAAAAATTTATTATCTTTTAATTGCGACAAAATATAATTCATTTGCTCATTATCATGATATTTTGATAAATCAAAATGTAATGTTCTTTCGCTTTGCCCTCTGTCATTTCCAACCTTTGCACCAAGTATTTTAAAAGATATACCATCCTCATATCTGTTTCTTACTATCTCTATACCCTTTAAAACTTCTGCTGGTCTGCAACCTGTAATCGAACAAATAGAAAGGAATCCAGCATAACGATCATATGTAGATTTATTATTTTTTAGCCTCTTAAAAATATCATCCATTGTGTCCGCTTCTTTCATTGTTTTTCTTTTACTTGCAGAGTCTTTTTTGTTGTGAGAAATATCATTCCATTGAATTCTATTTTCACTCAAAAAATCCTTATCAAAAACAAAACTCAATTCAAAAGCCTCTTTAGTTTTTGCTTTCATTGTATCGAAATCTTTTACTCTTCTTGCATTATCAGCTTCTTTTCTCAGTTGCTGAATTCTCTCACAAATACAAAAACGAAAGGCACTTCTTGTTTTATCAAAACTATTTCGAGTTCCACACTCTAATAGTCCCGTTACTAGATCATCTGATTTACTATGCTCAACTTTATTTTTGAATAATTTCCTATATTGACCTGCTGTTTCTTCATTAACATCGAGGTTGATATTTTTCATCATTTCTTTCATCGTCATTTCTAAAACAACACCGGGTTGAGTTCCCAATTTTTTTGCTTTTAATTCACTCTCAGCATAGATTTTTTCCAAATCTTTTTTTTCATTCAATGTCAGTTTTCTGCTTTTAAAATCCATATCCGATCTCCTTTTTTTATAATAATATTTTTTCCATTTGAGTTTCTTTTGCCTTATTTTTTCAAATTTCCAATGTAAAAAATTTCAAAGTTTCGCTACCGCTCACAATGAATTTTTTCCAAAGTCATTTGAAAAAAACGGCAAGGGTTTTTTTGCTCTCGCAAACTATTTTCTTTCACTCAGATTTTCAATCTTCGCAAAATAAAATAGACAAACCCCCATTATTGATATACTACGTATTTCAATAATGTCAAATTCAACACATTTTTGATCTGCATTTTTTATCTAGATTTTTCATCAACTTACAACAAATTAATCCCTCGAAAATGAAAATTAAAATTTTCTTTTCCTCACGATTTCCATTAAAAATCACAGTCTCTTTCTTTTTATTATTTCTGGTTTTTCGACTGTTAAGCCGAGGTCTTCTTTTATTTTTTCTTTCTCTTTTACTAACTCAAAATATGTATTTATTTTTTTCTTTTCTTCTTCACTCATTTGTTTTAAGTCGGCTTTAATACCTGCGAAAATTTTATCTATTTTTTCAATTTGCCTTGTGTAGATCTTCATAAAATCCGAACCGGAAAATGATGGATATTTCACACAAAAACATTCCAAATAAACATAATCATTATATTTAAATGCAAGATTTATTTTGTTGGCACTTGTTCTTTTTACATCCGATTTTTTATACTCACCACTTTCATTTATTTTTATATTTGAAAAGTTTTCTATGATGAAATTTTTATCTACTGAACGAGCTAAAAATATCTCACACATATTTTTAAAAAAATGAAAACTCGCTTCTTTTATTTTAAAAACATCCATAATCAAAAAAACAATATCCTTTACCAGATCTCTTTTTGCTTGTTTTTTTAATGCTGAAAGATAGGCATTTCTTCGTGCGAATTGTGATTTTCTTATGCCATCATCTGGATCATCAATAGGATTTTCATACGATATTTTCAATATCTTTAGTTGCAAATCCTCTTCATCAATAAATTTTTCATCTACTTTTAAAACATCGATCAATGCAGATATTTTTAAGAGCTGACTTTCTTTTATATCTTTTGTTATTTCGAAATCAATATATTCTCTTATTTTATTATTCATATGGTTATTTCTCCATATGTGTAATTATCTAATCCTTTAATCATTTCTTGATGTATTGTACTCATCTCATCGTAATTAAATTCTTCCCAATTGATCGAATGAATAAAGAACGAGTATTTTTTAAAATCATTTTCAGTTTTAGCTGATGATAAATATTCATTTCGTCTCTGTATTATTTTATTGAAAGCCCAGCCGAAATTGTGCTCAACATCAAGAAGATCAAAACTTTCATCAATGGATAAATTTGAGTTTATAATATCGCCACATTCATCACCATTTAATGCTTTATCTATATCAAAGTAATGCAAGTATTGTAAGAAAGATTTGATATCACCGTCTTTTTTATAATGTTCTATTTCATTTTCTAATGCTTTTTTAAATACACAATCCATATATTTACCTCTTTTTTTAGTTATATTTAAGCTAATAGATATATCTCTTAATATATTAAATAATCACTGTCAAATATAATTCAGAATTAAATATATAAGTTATTGTTTTTACTCGTTTTTAACATACTTTATAATCTAACGGATATATCTATTAACTTATAAAGATAGTCAGGTTTTAAATATGGCAAAAGTGCGGTAGCAAGTATCGCCTTTAAAAAATTCCAAAATATTTTTTCGCTCGAAAATTTTTCTTTGTTTTATTTTTTTGTTTTGCTTCTGGTATAAAAAACCCAAACCCTGGATTAGATTTTTGTGCTTCAGCTTCGCAAGAGCACCAATGCTGTAAGCTGGATGTGCCGAACCCCAGCAAAGCTGGGCTTGACCCATAGTTTCGCCTCCTGAATTTCACTCGAAAAAGTGAAAGTTATCAGGTAGACGACACCACAGATCAGCACTTGAGGCTTGACCCACAGAAGCACAAGCTT
>NZ_CP015579.1:4307500-4487466 GCF_002163585.1 Tatumella citrea | reverse complement strand
GGCGGACTCCACTGGTACAAAAATAAGACAAGAAACGGTGCTAATCTTTTGAAAACACTAGTTATTGATACAGACGGAGAAATCGCCTGCTGCAACGATCTGTAAATCATCACCGCTGGATAACCAGGAAGGATCATCAGCGGAACGACGGATCATAGCGCAAAGCGGGCAAGAGATCCTCCTTTTCTACACGGATTTTACCCATTTTATCCACAGGATTTTAGAATGACAGCGACGAGGTCACGCTCTGTACTCTTCGACCCGAAAATCTTTATGCTGATCCACCCGGACGGGTTATCTCCTCTCTCTGCCGTGGAGTTTTTTTAACCGCGATCGCCAGATGATCCTCAACGATCCTTGCTCTTTATAAGGAAGCCCGTATAATTCTCACCCTGTTTGCTGGCCAGATTGCCGGATTCCGGTAACCGCGGCTTATGCAAACTGACTTAATCAGGCATAAAGGTGTCATTATTAGCCAAAGTAAATTGACTCAGGACTGTACAGTTATTACAATCCCGCCTCTTTAAATAAAATACACTGAGGCGTCGGTCGGTTTACTGACTCTGCTACGCGTCACCAAGTGAACATTCTCAAGTTTAGGTAGAAATCGCCATGAAACGCACTTTTCAACCGTCTGTACTGAAGCGCAACCGTTCTCACGGCTTCCGTGCTCGTATGGCTACTAAAAATGGTCGTCAGGTTCTGGCACGTCGTCGTGCTAAAGGCCGCGCTCGTCTGACCGTTTCTAAGTAATAAAGCGAACCCTGGTGGGTAAGCTCGCATTTCCCAGGGAGTTACGTTTGTTAACTCCCAGTCATTTCACTTTCGTCTTCCAGCAGCCACAACGAGCTGGCACGCCGCAATTAACTATTCTCGGCCGCCAGAATTCGCTGGGGCATCCCCGCATCGGTCTTACCGTCGCCAAGAAACACGTAAAACGCGCTCATGAACGTAACCGGATCAAACGTTTGACCCGGGAAAGTTTTCGTCTGCGCCAGCACGAGCTTCCGGCGATGGATTTTGTCATCGTTGCTAAAAAAGGGATTGCGGAGCTCGATAACCCTGCGTTAACGGAAGTGTTGGAGAAATTATGGCGTCGTCATTGTCGCCTGGCACGCGGCTCCTGATTGTACTGATTCGCGTTTATCAACGGGCAATAAGTCCTCTTCTGGGGCCTCATTGCCGATTCAATCCAACCTGTTCCCAGTACGGGATCGAAGCCTTACGTCGTTTCGGGGTGATAAAAGGGTGTTGGTTGACGGTGAAACGCGTATTAAAATGCCACCCGTTAAACGCGGGTGGTGACGATCCTGTGCCGCCAAAAAAACACTGATAGCAGAGAAAATTAACGATGGATTCGCAACGCAATCTCTTTTTCATCGCTTTTCTGTTCGTGTCTTTTATGATCTGGCAAGCCTGGCAGACGGACCACAATCCACAGCCACAGCAGACCCAGACCACTCAGAATACGAACAGCACCGCAGGTGATGCCGCAAACCAGGGCGTTCCGGCCAGTGGTCAGGGCAAAACGATTACCGTTAAAACAGACGTATTGTCTGTTGAAATTAATACCCGTGGCGGCGATGTAGAGCAGGCACAGTTGCTCACTTACCCTGATAAACTGGGGTCTTCCCGTCCATTCCAGTTGCTGGAAACCTCTCCTGATTTTCTGTATCAGGCCCAAAGTGGTTTAACCGGCCGTAATGGTCCGGACAACCCGGCGAATGGTGCGCGTCCTCTGTATACCACCAGCCAGGATAGCTATCAGCTGGCAGATGGCCAGACTGAACTGCGTGTTCCTCTGACCTGGACCGGTGAGAATGGTGCGGTATATACCAAAACGTTTGTTTTCAAACGTGGCGGTTACGCGGTCGACGTTGACTACCATGTTGATAACAAATCAGCCCAGCCGCTGGAAGTATCAATGTTTGGTCAGTTGAAACAAACTATCGCATTACCAAAATCTCGTGATACCGGAAGCAATAACTTCGCACTGCATACTTTCCGTGGCGCTGCGTACTCCACCAGCAATGAAAAGTATGAGAAATACAAGTTTGATACTATTGCTGATAACGAGAATCTGAACGTCAATACCGATAACGGTTGGGTTGCCATGCTGCAACAGTATTTTGCTACCGCCTGGGTCCCACGGACTTCCGGCAGCAACACACTGTATACCAGTAACCTGGGCAACGGCCTGGCTGCGGTTGGCTATAAATCTACTCCGGTGACTATAGCTGCCGGTGCAGAACAGGATCTGAACGCTACTCTGTGGGTAGGTCCGGAAATTCAGGACCAGATGGCTGCAGTCTCTCCACACCTGGATCTGACTGTAGATTACGGTTGGTTGTGGTTTATCTCTCAGCCACTGTTCAAGCTGCTTAAGTTCATCCACAGCTTTATCGGTAACTGGGGCTTCTCCATTATCGTTATTACCTTTATTGTCCGCGGTATCATGTATCCGCTGACTCGTGCGCAATACACCTCAATGGCTAAAATGCGCATGCTGCAACCTAAAATCCAGGCCATGCGTGAGCGTATGGGCGAAGATAAGCAGCGTATGAGTCAGGAAATGATGGCGCTGTACAAAGAAGAGAAAGTGAACCCGCTTGGGGGCTGTCTGCCACTGGTTATTCAGATGCCAATCTTCCTGGCTCTGTATTACATGCTGATGGGCTCGGTTGAACTGCGTCATGCGCCGTTTATCCTGTGGATTCACGATTTGTCTGCTCAGGATCCGTTCTACATTCTGCCAATCCTGATGGGCGCAACGATGTTCTTCATCCAGAAGATGTCACCAACTACCGTTGCCGACCCGATGCAGCAGAAGATCATGACCTTTATGCCGGTGATCTTTACGGTCTTCTTCCTGTGGTTCCCGTCAGGTCTGGTGCTGTACTATATCGTGAGTAACCTGGTCACCATTATTCAGCAGCAGCTGATCTATCGTGGTCTGGAAAAACGCGGATTGCACAGTCGTAAGAAAAAAGCCTGATAATCATTCACGCAGCGTTACCGCTGCGTGATTTGTGATTGTTACTCAGGATATGATAAGGCGGTCTTATGACCGCCTTTTTTATTGGTAAAGAGAGAACAGCTATGAGCCACAGCGATACTATCGTCGCCCAGGCAACACCACCTGGTCGCGGTGGAGTAGGTATACTCCGGATTTCCGGCCCGAAAGCAGCAGAGGTTGCACAACAGATTTTAGGTAAACTGCCAAAAGCACGTTATGCCGACTACCTGCCGTTTATGGAAGCTGATGGCACAGTGCTGGACCAGGGCATTGCTCTGTGGTTCCCGGGCCCGAACTCATTTACCGGTGAGGATGTGCTGGAACTGCAGGGACATGGTGGTCCTGTCATTCTCGACTTATTACTAAAACGGGTTGTCGCGTTACCCGGCCTGCGCATTGCAAAGCCCGGAGAGTTTTCTGAGCGTGCCTTCCTGAACGACAAACTGGATCTGGCTCAGGCAGAAGCAATCGCCGACCTGATTGATGCCAGCTCTGAACAAGCGGCCCGTTCCGCCGTCAACTCATTACAGGGTGTTTTTTCCGAGCGGGTCAATCACCTCGTTGAAGCACTCACGCATCTGCGTATTTATGTTGAGGCAGCCATCGACTTCCCGGACGAAGAGATCGATTTTCTTTCCGACGGCAAAATTGAAGCACAGCTACAACAGGTGATGCAGGATTTAGATAACGTACGCAATGAGGCACGCCAGGGCAGCCTGTTACGGGAAGGCATGAAAGTGGTGATTGCCGGTCGCCCTAATGCCGGAAAATCCAGCCTGCTCAATGCACTGGCAGGCAGAGAAGCCGCCATTGTTACAGACATTGCCGGTACCACCCGCGATGTTCTGCGTGAGCATATCCATATCGACGGAATGCCTCTGCATATTATAGATACCGCCGGATTACGTGAATCCAGTGATGAGGTTGAGCGTATTGGGATTGAACGTGCCTGGCAGGAGATAGCTCAGGCTGATCACGTACTGTTTATGGTAGATGGCACCACCACTACAGCTACCGACCCTCAACAGATCTGGCCGGATTTTATTTCGCGCCTGCCGCCTGCCCTGCCGGTTACAGTGATTCGTAACAAAGCGGATATCACCGGAGAAACTCTCGGGGCTGAACAGGCTGGCGGACACATGCTGATTCGTTTGTCAGCCCGTACCGGTGCAGGGATTGAACTGCTGCGCAACCACCTGAAACAAAGTATGGGGTTCTCGGGGAATATTGAAGGTGGATTTATTGCCCGCCGCCGCCATCTTGAAGCCCTGGAAGCAGCAGGCACTCACCTTTTGCAGGGGCAATACCAGCTGGTAGGTGCACGGGCCGGAGAGTTACTGGCAGAAGAGTTACGCCTGGCACAGCAGGCTCTGAGCGAGATAACCGGTGAGTTTACCGCCGATGACCTGCTGGGACGCATTTTTTCAAGTTTCTGTATCGGGAAATAGCCGACATATATCCTCAAGGGCTGTTTAGCAGGAGTCCGCAATGATAACCGTGGGTGATCCACGGTTATCATGACATGTTCGACCGTTAACGGCTCTTGCCGTTGCCGGACACAGCCTCTGCTCCTACGGACATCAGAGCACCGGCGTTCAGTAACCCTCCCACTGCCTGCGCGAGGTCTGCAGGCATCGCAACGACTTTAGCGTTATCACTCTTCGACAATTCACTGAGTGTCATCACATAGTTATTCGCCAGTTGGAAAGACATTGCCTGATGACCACCAGCAGCGCTCAGTGCCTCAGCAAGCTGCTCTGTCGCTTTTTTCTGACCACTGGCCAGTGTTTCGATGGCTTCGGCTTCACGACGCGAAGCCTCCAGTTTGGCTTCTGCATCTAAAATCATTGCCTGTTTTTTCCCTTCCGCTTCGCGGATCGCCGCATTTTTATTCCCTTCGGCGCGGGTTTCTGTGGCTTTACGTTCCCGCTCAGCGGCTGCCTGCTGTTCCATCGATTTTCGCATCGAATCTGACGGGGTAATATCCTGAATATCAACGGTTCTCAGGATCAGTCCCCAGTCATTCATCTGCTCTTCCATATTAGCTCGCAGAGTAATCGCAAGTTGATCACGATTCGACAGCGTATCATCCAGGTTCATCCCACCGACAGCATTACGGATGGTGGTCATCACAAGGTTTTGTACCGCAGCACTGTAACTGTCGACACCGTAAGCTGCTTTATTAGGATCAGCAATCCGGATAAAGCAAATCGCGTTCACTCCGACAGTTGCATTATCTTTGGTAATTCCTTCTATTCCTTTGACTTCAAATAACTGATCTTTGGCCGACATTTTATAAGCGACAACGTCAATAAACGGGATCAGAATATTCAGGCCGGGGTTGAGTGTACTGTGGTATTTCCCTAATCGTTCGACAATCCATTGATCAGCCTGAGGTACAATCCGCACACATTTGAAAAAACTGATTGCCAGTAAAATAATGATTAACGCTAATGCCATAAGTCCTGGTGACATGGTTTCCTCCTTAAAAAATAGTCTGAATAATTAAACGGCTTCCACTTTCACAATATCATCGTTGATCACCGCCACGACCTTAACCCGGGCCTGTCTGGCTAACGGCTGTTCGCTGATGCAAGGCCATTCCTGACGCCCCTGTACCGGTTTGCTGAGCAACAAAATGCTGGTTTGGGGAGGCGTCAGAGCTGAAGCCAGTATCCCCTGCTGACCGATAAGTGGTTCTGCTATCCAGGGCTCAGGTTTGCTGCGTATCCAGCGTACCCAAATCCAGGCACAGATCAGTGATGCCACAACCCATACCAATAGTTGGCCGGCGACTGGAAAGGACGGCAGAATAAAGACCAGAATTGCCGGGACCAGAGCTGCTATTGCCATCCACAACCCAAAAAAAGTCACGGTGAAAATTTCTATCAACGCAAAAATCGCGGCAACCGCAATCCAGACCCAAAACACTCCGGTAATTTCCATCGAGACTCCTCTGTCCGGCCGCTAAGGCCTGTTAACTTTCCTGCTGTTTTCCGGTATTCAGCCACAGAAGATCCTGCGGGTATAAAAATCACACATCATACAGAATCAATAACATATTCCGGCAGAATAAAACACCAGCAATCGGCAGGGAAATTGGCTATCTGAATGGAAGAATTCTGCAGGCTGTGACGAATCACCACAGCCTGCACGGGTTACCGAACTCAGCTTAATTCAATAACCCGATCGGCTGAGGCAATAGTTGAAGGGCGATGGGCGATAAAAATGCGGGTGATTTTCAACTCACGGATAGCTGCATTGACCTTCGCTTCATTATCCAGGTCAAGATGACTGGTCGCTTCATCAAGAAACAGAATAGATGGCCTGCGATAAAGAGCCCGGGCAATCAGTAAACGTTGCTTCTGACCACCGGACAGACTGCCACCCAGTTCAGAGACCAGTGTTTCGTAACCCATCGGCATTTGCATAATCTCATCATGAATATGGCTGTTGATGGCACAGTCCATGACCCATTGCATATCCTTTTCCCCGGAGAAGCTGGCAATGTTTTCTGCAATTGAACCGGCAAATAATTTATCTTCCTGTAAAACGCAGGCAATGATATCCCGGTAGTTATTAATCCCTGCGGTATGTATATCAATGCCATTGCAGCGTATTGTCCCGCAATCGGCTGTCAGTAGTCCGGTAATCACTTTCATCAGGGTGGTTTTCCCGGTTCCCGAGGGGCCGGTAATGGCTACGCTTTCACCTGCTGCAACAGACAGAGAGATTCCTGACAGAACCGGGCGGCTCAGTTTGTCGTACTGATATCCGACATCCTGAACCTGCAACTCTGCCGCAGTATCCGGCGGGCAGAACGGTCTTGCCGGCTGAAACGCTTCCGGTTCCTGTAATACAATATCGGCTATCCTGTCGTTGTGCAGCGCCAGCATCCGTAACTGCAACAAGATATTGATCAGTGATGAAGCCCGATCAGAGAACTGCCCGCGATACGCGTTAAACGCCACAAACATCCCCACCGTCATATTGCCGTCAATGACCATTGATGCCCCGAGCCACAGAATCACCACCTGATCGAGCGTAGAAATCAGTGAACTGACTCCGCCAAACAGCATATCAAGACGACTCATCCGGATACTTGCGTTGGTTGTATCGATGTTCAGATTCAGCCAATGCTGAGACCGGGTTGCCGCCAGCCCCAGTGCTTTCAGGGTGCTAATGCCATATAAGGTTTCCATAAAGTGAGAACCTGCACGGGCCCCTTTCACAATATGTTCTTCCTGTGCCTGACGATAACGCTGATAGGTGACTAGCCGCAGCACCATATAGATTAATGTGAAACCCAACACCACAAAGGTCAGCCATCCGCCGTAAAGGAACATCATGACCATGACGCTGACAGAAACAATCACATCAATAATGCCATTGACCAGGCTACTGGTCAGGGTATTGCGGATAGTCTCGAGTGAATTGAATCGCGACTGAATATCACCGGCTTTACGTTTTTCAAAATAATTCAGGGGAAGACGTAACAGGTGATCCATTAACCCGGTTTTCCACTGAATATCAATTAACGACTGCATGACTAAAGAACTCCAGGCACGCAGCATACTGATAAAGGTGCGGAACAGAATAAAAGTTAATAATCCGAGACAAATCAGGCTCAGCAGGTCATGGTCGCGGGCAATCAGCACGTGGTCCATCACCAGCTGTGTGCCCACAGGAATCAGAATGTTAACGGCTTCCACAACCAGAGACAGACTAAATATTTTCCCCAGAAACCCTGCCAGACCGGAAATGTTTTTCATCATTGACCAGAGGCTGACCCCTGATCTTGCTTTCAGCGGAATGAATTCATTTCCCGGCCAGATTTCCAGTGCTACCCCGGTAAAATGCTCAGACATTTCACGCATTCCTATAACTCTGCGACCTAATGCAGGGTCATGGATGATAAATCGTGAACGCCGCACCGCCACCAGTACCACAAAGTGATTCATATCCCAGTGCAACAATGCCGGGCGTCTCAGCTGACGCAACTCATTCAGGTCCAGCGACAATGGCCGGGTATTCATTGCCAGCTGCCCGGCAATATGGATTAAGGTAGTGAGTGTGGCTCCATGAACTGAAATACCAAAACGGCGCCGCAAATTCAGCAGATCAATATCCATCCCAAAATACCGGCAGGCCATCACCAGACAAGCCAGCCCACATTCAGCAGCCTCTGTCTGCAATACAGCAGGGACTTTGCGCCAGAGGCTGAAATTAATTCGCCGGATGATGTTGTGCAGGAAGTCATTAGTCATCGACAGGTCCTTTCAGGCTACGCCGGATATCGTAATAAGGAGACAGTATCCATTGATACAACGGGCGTTTTTCCAGAAACAGCGTGGTTTTGGCTTTCATTCCGTTAGACCAGCTCAGCGTCTTATCAGGATGAGTAAAGCGTTCACTATTCAATGTGACCAGGGTTTTATAATAAGCCTGGCAAGGGGCTCCGGGATTCGCAGGCGCAATGCTGCTGTACATCGACAGCTCTTTTACGCTGGCGGGGATTTGCGATACTGAATGGATTTTCCCGGGAAACTGGCCAAATTTTTCAAAGGGATATGCTTCATAACGAAGGTTTACCCTGTCTCCGGAGGATACATAAGGGACGCTGATATCTGGCAACCATAGTACCAGCTGAAATTCAGGTATTCCCCCGGGCATCAGTTGGGCAAGACTGTCTCCTGCACTGGTCATCTGGCCGACGGTATACACCATATTTTCAACGCTCCCATCTTCCGGCGCAGTAATAATCAATGTTCCGCTGGCGTTAACCTCAGCCAGTTGACGTTGTAATTCACTACGTTTAACCGCAAATTCCGCCGACTGATTATCAAAATCTGCCGCTTTAGTGGCGATTTCGGTTTCAATATTTATAATTTGCAGGCTTTCCTGTATCAACTGAGTATTCAGGCTCTGCCACGATGATTGCTGTTGATAAAAAAGATAGCGTTGATTAGTAAACTGCTCTTTGTTAATTAGCCCGCGTCGCAGATACTCATCATAATTACCCATGCTTTTTTTCATATCCTGCAGTCCATGACTGGCACTGCTAACTAATTGCTGTGATTTTGCATAGGCTTCACGATATTTTGTTAATTGCTGACGGAGGCTATTGAGGGAGGTTTGTTTATTCTGCGCTATTTTATCGATAATCTGATCAGTCAAAAAAAGTTGCTGATGAATAGCCTCAGCCCCACGTTGGCTTACCTTGCCATCGCTGGTGGTCCGGCTGACATCAATTTCATAAATGGGATCATTCTTTTTTACCCTCTCACCCGCTTGTGTAAATGCACGGGTAATTAATCCCTGTTGCGGAGAAAAGAGAGTAATTGCCTGCTGGCGGGAAATAATTTCACCGTCAACTTCAATTCTGCGGGTATACTGACCAAAAATGATTCCGGAGAGGAGAATAAAAAAGAACAGTGCGGATAATACACCTATCAGCCATGACGGGTAACCTGAAACCAGCAAGGCTTTACCCAGCCACTGTATTTTCTGATTTTCCAGTACTTCCTTCCTGAAAATCGAACGTCCTTCCATGTGTTCAGACCATCATATTTAATCATTAATGAGTTGTTGTGATAAACATCGATCTGCTGGCTTATTGCCTGCAAAATAGGTGCCGTTAATTACGGCACCTATAGGTGAAACTAATTATTTCCAGAAAAGAGCTGTTGATGAATCGACAATACCGGTAATTGATTCAAGCATCAGGCCGATATTCTGACCGAGCGAAGTAGCACTTTTGACAACATCTTTCGCACCAAAAACAATTTCCATGGCGGAACCAATACTTTTCCCAACATCAGCAAATGCATCAGCAACAACGCCAGCACCGGAAACAGTCTGAACCTCAGTCATAGTTAATTCTTTCATCTTAATAGCTCCTTTATTAATATTTTCCATAAGTATAAAAGTATAATTAACTGCAATTACCCGAAATTTAATTTACCTCCGCGAGACCAAATATACATTGAGATTGTTCTTTTGCAATACAATGAAATATATTAATAAATATTAAGTGATTACTTAAAGAAATCTAAATACTGACAAAAAGCACCGGAATTCATAAAGAAATCAATTAAAAACACAGGCTTGTATTGATAACATGTTGACAATCATTACCAAAAAATGGGCTTTATAATTATATTAAAGGAAATTGCTCGCTTAATTTTCAGAATAATTCATACAGATCTTTCCCACAGGACAATGAATTATCGGGTCACTGAAAATATTTAATACCTTATCTGCAGGCAATTACATTGGCTGAATTGCCTGCAGGAAGATTATCCTATCGCACCGAGGACATCCTCATTGCTCTGCCGGCGGGGCAGCAGGAACAGGGTCGCGAGAATGTCCAGCACATAAATCAGCGCCAGCAAGGTGATTGCTGCGGTGAATGACCATTCAGTGGCCAGCATGCCGATCACTAGCGGACCAAATCCCCCGACACCACGACCGAGATTGAACAATACATTCTGTGCCGTTGCCCTGGAGGCAACCGGAAAGGTATCTGAAATCAGTGCCCCGTAGCCACCTATCATCCCGTTGACAAACAATCCCATTACCGCTCCGGCTATCAACATCATTACAGGGTCAGTTAATTGTGCATAGACAACCACCATCACAACCGCCCCCAGTTGATAAATTATAAAAATTTTCCAGCGTGCAAAACGATCAGCCAGTACGCCAAATAGTCCGATACCCACCGTCATTCCAATCACGGTGGCTGCGGTCCATATTCCGGATTTGGTCAGACTAAAACCGAAGGATGAAGCGAGATAGCTGGGCATCCAGATCATCAGCCCGTAGTAACCAAAATTTTGTACCGAGCATAAAATAAAAATCCCCAGGCTGGCTTTGGTTGTCGCACTGTCTTTGCACAATAATTTCAGACGAGACACAAATGAGAGTTGCTGTTCATTCCGTGGCTGACGGATAAAAGACTCTGGTTCACTTAAACCATGCCGGATAGCAAATGAGAATAATGCGGGTATCAGCCCCACAAGAAACATCCCGCGCCAGCCGATAATATTGAGTAATAACGGGGTGATAAATGCCGCGAGAAGAACACCAGCCTGCCAGCCAATACCAACCCATGCAGAGGCGCGGTTACGCTTACTTGCCGGCCATACCTCGGCAATGAGTGCCATACCGATACCAAATTCGCCACCCAATCCGACGCCTGCCAGAGTCCGGTAAATCAGCAGGTCAGTATATCCCTGCGCGACAGCACACAATCCGGTGAACACTGAAAACATGAGAATAGTCAGTGTCAGTACCCTGACCCGGCCAAACCGGTCACTGAGATGTCCGAAAATAATGCCACCGATCACTGCACCTATCAGTGTCCATGTCACCAGTGATCCTGCCTGCGAGTGATCCAGTGATAATGAAACACTAATAGCCGGCAGCATAAAGCCGAGTATCAGTAAATCGAAACCATCCATAGCATAGCCACTGACTGCAGCCAGCATTGCCTTTGCCGGGGTGACTGTTTTTTTGTTTTGCACGTACCTGCTCCTTGATTTGTCGGGAGATAACTCTCTGACAAAGTATAAAAAGAGCGGCACCAACAATCTACGGTTATCCGAGCAGACAGGAGGAACTTCAGTCTGCCATCCGGATCAATGGCAGACTGAGAGCAGAGGGGTTTATTCCGGGGTTGCTTCTTCGGCAGGATCATCACCAGCCAGCAATTTATCCAGCTGATCTCCACCGAGGTGGCGGAAGTCCTGACCTTTTACAAAATAAAAAATGATCTCGCAAATATTCTGGCAACGGTCGCCGATCCTTTCGATCGCACGGGCACAGAATAACGCTGTCAGCACACTCGGAATAGTACGCGGATCTTCCATCATATAAGTCATTAACTGACGGACAATTCCTTCATACTCTTTGTCTACTTTCTTGTCTTCACGGTAGATCTGTACTGCCGCGCCCAGATCCATCCGGGTAAAGGCATCCAGTACATCATGCAGCATCTGTACAGCATGACGGCCCAGAGATTCGAGGCTGACCAGTAACGGCTGATGTTTCTGACCAAATTTTTCCAGGGCAGTACGGCTGATTTTCTCAGCAACATCACCAATACGTTCCAGCTCAGAAATGGTTTTGATAATGGCCATCACCATCCGCAGATCACTGGCGGTCGGTTGACGTTTGGCAATAATACGGACGCAATCTTCATCAATATCTACTTCCATCATATTCACTTTATGATCATCGTCGATGACCCGCTGGGCCAGATCAATGTCCATATTCTGCATTGCATTAATGGCATCGGTGAGCTGTTGCTCCACCAGGCCACCCATAATCATCACCTGAGTACGAATATGCTCCAGCTCAGCATTGAACTGACCGGAGATATGTTTATTTAAATTAAGACTGTCCATCATGTTCTCCAGCATCGCAGCCGCACCGGCCGCGAAAAGTGGTGGCAAAATTAAGCGTCGCAGAATAATGGCTAAACATCAGCCATAGCGGCCAGTAATATAATCTTCGGTCTGTTTGCGTGCCGGTTTTGTAAACAGGGTATCGGTATCACTAAACTCAATCAGTTCGCCCAGATACATGAACGCGGTATGATCAGAACAACGTGCTGCCTGCTGCATGTTATGGGTCACAATAACTACGGTGTAATCCTGCTTCAGCTCACTGATCAGCTCTTCGATACGTCCGGTGGAAATAGGGTCCAGTGCGGAACAAGGTTCATCAAGCAGCAGAACTTCCGGGCGAATTGCAATTCCGCGGGCAATACACAAACGCTGTTGTTGGCCACCTGACAAGCTGTAACCACTCTGATTCAGCTTATCTTTGGTTTCGGTCCACAAGGCGGCTTTGGTCAGTGCCCACTGAACACGCTCATCCATCTCAGCACGGGAGAGCTTTTCAAATAACCGCACCCCAAATGCAATATTGTCATAAATAGACATCGGGAATGGCGTAGGTTTCTGAAACACCATACCGACTCTGGCACGCAGCAGTGCAATATCCTGGATATCAAGGATATTATCGCCATCCAGCAGGATCTGGCCTTCTGCACGTTGTTCAGGATAGAGCTGGAACATCTTGTTAAACGTACGCAGCAGGGTCGATTTTCCGCAACCTGACGGACCGATAAACGCAGTTACCTGATTACGGGCGATATCGAGATTAATATTTTTCAGGGCATGGAATTTGTTGTAATAAAAATTCAGATCACGGACCTGGATTTTAGCTGGTGCTGCATTAAGGTTTGCCATACTCATTGTTCGTCTCTCTTATTCCGGCGTCGCCTGAAGCCACGCCGCAAAAATTAGTTTTTACGTTTTGTAAAAATGACCCGTGCCAGGACATTCAGCAGTAATACGCAGATGGTAATAATAAGTACCCCTGCCCAGGCCAGGCTCTGCCATTGAGAAAACGGGCTCATGGCAAACTTATAAATAGTCACTGGCAGGTTAGCCAGCGGCTGCATCATGTCGGTACTCCAGAACTGATTCGATAATGCCGTAAACAGTAAAGGTGCTGTTTCACCGGCAATACGGGCAATCGCCAGCAGAACTCCGGTGATGATGCCGGAGACAGAGGCTTTCAGTGTGATGACCAGAATCATCTTCCACTTAGGGGTGCCTAATGCATAGGCTGCCTCACGCATCGTATCAGGTACCAGTTTCAGCATGTTCTCGGTAGTACGGATAACAATTGGAATTTGCAGCAGAGCCAATGACAATGCCCCGGCCCACCCGGAGAAGTGATGCATAAAGGCAACCACCAGGGTGTAGACAAACAAGCCAATAACAATCGATGGTGCTGACAGCAGAATGTCGTTAATAAAACGAATCACTTCGGCCAAAAGAGACTTGCGACCATATTCAGCCAGATAAATCCCGGCCATGATCCCCAGTGGTGTCCCCACCAAAGTTGACCAGAAAATCAGTAAGCCACTTCCCGCCAGGGCATTAGCGAGGCCACCACCATCGGTGTTTGGCGGGGGAGTCATCTGAGTGAACAGGTCGATGTTTAAACCGCCGATCCCCCGGGAGATAGTGGTCCAGAGAATCCACACCAGCCAGAACAGACCAAAAGCCATGGTCAGTAGTGACAAAATGATCGCTATCTTATTTTTAAAACCACGCCATGCCTGCATTTTTCTCCGGGAAGCCTGCAGAGCAGCATGGTTATCAAGATCCATCTGAGTCATTAGCGGGCTCCCTCATTTTTGGCTAAACGCAGAATCATCAGTTTGGAAATTGCCAGCACCACAAAAGTGATAAAGAACAGGATAAGACCCAGCTCCATCAACGCTGCAATATGTAATCCCGATTCCGCTTCAGCAAATTCGTTAGCCAGTGCTGACGTAATACTGTTTCCAGGCATATACAGCGACGGGCTGTCGAGCTGGTAGGTATTCCCGATAATGAAGGTCACGGCCATGGTTTCACCTAAGGCTCGTCCCAGCCCCAGCATCACACCACCTATCACACCGTTGCGGGTAAATGGCAGTACGATATTCCAGATAACCTCCCAGGTGGTGCATCCGAGACCGTAGGCTGACTCTTTCATCATCACCGGGGTCTGCTCGAAGACATCACGCATCACCGAAGCAATGTAAGGAATAATCATAATAGCCAGAATAAGTCCGGCCGCCAGAATCCCGATACCAAATGCCGGGCCGGAAAACAGCTGGCCAATAATCGGTACATTAGAAAGCAGATCGCCTACCGGGGTCTGGAAATATTCAGCAAATAAAGGTGCAAAAACAAATAATCCCCACATACCGTAAACAATACTGGGAATAGCAGCCAACAATTCGATGGCGGTACCTAACGGGCGCCGCAGCCAGCCGGGTGAGAGCTCAGTCAGAAACAACGCAATACCAAAGCTAACCGGTACTGCAATCAGCAGAGCAATAACCGATGTCACCACAGTGCCATAAATCGGTACTAAAGCCCCGAACTGCTCATTCGGCGCATCCCAGGTTTTATTCCACAGGAACGAGAAACCGAATTTATGAATACTTGGCCAGGAAGAAATGATCAGGGAAACAATAATTCCGCCCAGCAGCAACAACACAACCAGCGCAGAGATCTTCACCAATGCGCTGAAAATGATATCACCCTGTTTTCCCGGGGCTTTGAATGTCGGCTTTATTTCCGCCATAGGAGTCTCTGTCTTAACTATTAACAGGGCGGCATCAGCCGCCCGGGGGGTTCACAACATATAACGGAGATTAAGCTTACTGATACAGTGCTTTACCGTTGCTGTCTGTGATATTTGCTTTCCATGCAGTACGGATTTGCGCGACTACAGACTCAGGCAGTGCAGCGTAGTCCAGGCTTTCGGCAGTTTTGCCACCGTTTTTGTAAGCCCAGTCGAAGAATTTCAGCACTGCGGCACCTTTAGTAGCATCCGCTTGCTTTTTGTAGACCAGGATAAAGGTGGTTGAAGAAATAGGCCATGCATCATCACCTTTCTGGTAAGTCAGGTCCTGAGCAAAGCTCTGCTGCCAGTCCGCACCTTTGGCAGAGTTACTGAAGCTCTTCTCTGAAGGCAGGATTGATTTACCATCAGCATCTACCAGTTTGGTGTAAGTCAGGTTGTTCTGCTTAGCATAAGCATATTCAACATAACCGATTGAACCAGGCAGACGTTGTACGAAAGCCGCTACGCCGTCATTTCCTTTACCGCCCAGACCGGTAGGCCAGTTAACGGTGTTGCCTTTACCAATTTTGCTTTTCCACTCGTCATTAACTTTTGACAGGTAGCTGGTGAACACGAAAGATGTTCCTGAACCATCTGCGCGGCGAACCACGTTAATATTGGTGGATGGCAGTTTGATACCAGGGTTCAGTTTTTCGATAGCCGGGTCATTCCATTTTTTGATGTTACCCAGATAGATATCACCGACAGTCTTACCGTCCAGAGTCAGTTCACCGGATTTCACACCTGGCAGGTTAATTGCCAGTACCACGCCACCAATTACGGTAGGGAACTGGAACAGACCATTTTTTTCCAGGTCAGCATCGCTCAGAGGTGCATCAGAAGCACCGAAATCAACGGTTTTAGCAATGATCTGTTTAACACCACCGGAAGAACCGATGCCCTGGTAGTTAACCTGGCTACCGTCGGTTTTCTGGTAATCCGCGGCCCAACGGGCATAAACCGGGGCCGGGAATGTACCGCCAGCTCCGGTCAGATTTGTTGCTGCGAATGCAGAAACAGTACCTACAGCCATAGTTGCTGCCAGTACGCGGGCTACCGTGTTACGCATCAGTGTCATATTCCCTCCGGGGGAGTTAATCTCAGGCTCAGTGCCATTTTTAAATGAGTTCGTCTTGCTGCACGAGGCAAAATAGGACAGTTTGGTGACATTAATATGTACGAAATATGACAGTTTTATGACAGGCAGAAAGACCCTCTTCAGGTCATCGTTTCACAGTGTCTGACTGAAATACCCCGTAAAGCCCCAGCTTAGCAAACGTATACCACCGATAGCACTTTTTGCAACTCTGCTAATAGTAACGGTTGTTACTATAACACCACAGCAGCGATAACGAATTGAACTATCAGGTATTTTAGTCGCTATTTTGTAAAGACTCCAGCCGAATGGTTGCAAAGGGAATTGCCAGGAGGGGCAGCCGCAAGGCTGCCTTTTTTGCTTTCAGTTCGGTAATGTTTTGTCTGTTTCCGGGGTTTCCGGCAGCAACTTAAACATCTGCTCTGCCCGGCCGCTTACCGGCTGCGGTGGTATTCCCTGGCGGGCGAGGAAAGCAATTAACATCTGCGTTTGTCGGTCAGTGCCAATAGCCACAATTTTCTGAGCCATTCCTCTGCCAATCCCCGGTAATTTCAACCACTCAGAGGCCGGTGCCGAAGAGAGCAACTGCCAGTGCTGCCATGACAACTCCCCTGCAGCACGTTCAGGCAGCGGCAATCCCAGACTAAGCCACCAGTGTCTGACCGGTAAATATTTCACCCGCTGAAACTGCTCAATGGTAAGCTTTGCTGTTTCTTCACTTAACCCGGCCTGTTCTGTCAGCTCCGAAGCCGTAAACTCCAGCCATGAAAACAGATGTGTGAAACGGCCGACCAGCAGTAACTGCTGCCAACGGGCTCGCTGTATTCCTCTGAATCCAAAAACCTGCTGGTGACTAAGCCATATCAGACGTGCCAGAAACTGCTCATAGCACTGTTTTGACACCGTCATACAGCTGAGCGAATGGTATTTTTCGGCCTCAGGGGGGAGCGGATAGTGGCGTTCAGCCACCCGCCAGATGACCCGTCCGGCAACCGGAATACCCTGCCCTGCCAGCCGCAGCGCTACCTCATCTCCGCTGACAATATCCAGTTGCTTCCAGCGGGCGGGCGAGCCCAGGCTAACATGTGACACCCGCTTATCACCCAGTAATAGTGGCTCCACATCCATGACGACGGTTATTTTTCCGGTACGTCCTGTTGTAAAATGTATTCCGGTCACCCGGCTACTTTTTTCCGGTGGCGGATACTTCCAGGCAACAGACCAACGATTCTTGCCTGGCTGCCACTCTCGCGGTGCTGCAGGCAGGCTGTGGATAACCACCCCATCGCTGGCAAATGGGAGTGCTCCATTAAACCAACGCTCACGCCATTCCGCGACCTGTTGCACACTATTGACCGGCTGGCTCCATTGGGCCGCGAGCGGAAATCCCCAGCGGCTGAGCTGAACCAGCCTGGCAGAAAATGAAGGCGGTCCGGCAGGCCATGCCCAGATAAAAATACCGGGAGACTCCTCAGGCCGAAGAGGCTGCAGCCTGCGCATCAGACCCGCCACTCTGGCACGGTCATTACAGCCTCCCTGTACTCTCTGAATATGGTGCTGTCGTGGCATAAACAATTCGCCCTGTAACACTACTTCATCCTCAAGCGTGGCGATGTGTTGCGGAACAGACGTAACCGATGCGGCTTTTGCCAGCCAGTCTTCTCCCTGTCGGCCGTCGCCCCGGCTGGTCACTGCAGCCAGTTTCCCCTGGCGGTACACCAGTGTCACGGCCACTCCGTCAATTTTGGGTTGCACCCACAAATCCGTTTTTCCCGACATCCATCCCGCCAGTGCTGCCTGATCCGCCATTTTTCTGACCCCGGTATGAGCTACCGGATGTAACTGCCGGCCGGAGGTTTTCCATCGATCCGGCACCGGGTCCACGGGCAGGGAAAAGCAGTGTTGCCACTCTGCCAGACGCCTGCGCAACTGATCATAGTGGGTATCACTGGTCAGGGAAATTCCTTGTCGGTAATAGGCGTCATCCCACTTTTGTAGTTGTTGTGCCAGTTGGTGAGTTTCAAGACGAGCCCGCTCCATATCCCATTGCGGACAGGCAGCAAGACCGGTCAGCGGATAGAGCATCAGAGCAATTGTCGTGAATTTCTGCCACATAGGCGACCTCCTGAGGGGGTCAGGATGTTATGTCTGGTGTAGCAGAACCATCAGTGATGTTGTTTTTTCGGGGATTTATCGAAAAATAGTGAAGAGATTACCAGGCCAGACAAAGCGATTTGCGAACAGCGCTAAAAGAAATCTGTGGCTAATTGCATGCAAACGCTGCGCCAGTGGCGCAGGGCGTGTATAATAGAGCAGATATTGTCCCCGCTCTTTACTCAATTCAAGATAATCATGGCCCAAGGTACACTGTTTATTGTTTCCGCTCCTAGTGGTGCGGGTAAATCCAGCCTGATTCAGGCGCTGTTAAAAACACAGCCTCTGTATGATACTCAGGTATCTGTTTCCCATACCACCAGGGATATGCGCCCTGGCGAGGTTCAGGGTGACCACTATTTTTTCATCTCTAAGGATGAGTTCCGTACCATGATCTCTGACGGAGCCTTTCTGGAGTATGCTGAAGTGTTCGGAAATTATTACGGCACATCCCGTAAAGCAATCGAGCAGGTACTGTCTACCGGGGTAGATGTGTTTCTGGATATCGACTGGCAGGGAGCGCAACAAATCCGCCAGCACATGCCCACAGCACGGTCAATATTTGTCCTGCCGCCATCAAAAGATGAGTTAGATCGCCGTCTGAGAGGCCGTGGCCAGGACAGCGAAGAAGTTATCGAAAAACGTATGGCAAAAGCGGTAGATGAAATGAGTCATTATGCAGAGTACGATTATCTGATTGTTAATGACGATTTTGATCTGGCGCTGCTGGATCTGAAAACCATCATTCGTGCAGAACGTCTGCGAATGAGGCGTCAGAAAGCCCGTCATGATGCATTAATCAGCAAATTATTGGCACACTGAAGCAGCTTTCAGTATTATGCCCAGTCATTTCTTCATCTGTGGAGTAGCACACTTATGGCACGCGTAACCGTTCAGGACGCAGTAGAAAAAGTTGGAAACCGTTTTGACCTGGTACTGGTCGCTGCACGTCGTGCGCGTCAGATGCAGGTCGGTGGTAAAGATGCCCTGGTTCCGGAAGAGAACGACAAACCTACCGTAATCGCATTACGCGAAATCGAAGAAGGTTTGATCACTAACCAGATTCTGGATGTCCGTGATCGCCAGGAACAGCATGAGCAGGAAGCAGCCGAACTTCAGGCCGTCACCGCAATTGCTGAAGGTCGTCGTTAATCTGACTGTGCAGGCCGCCCTTGTATCTGTTTGAAAGCCTCAATCAACTGATTGAAAAATATCTGCCTGAAGACCAAATAAAACGTCTCAGGCAGGCTTACCTTGTCGCTCGTGATGCTCATGAGGGCCAGACGCGTTCCAGCGGTGAGCCTTATATTACGCATCCGGTTGCTGTTGCCTGTATCCTGGCAGAAATGAAACTCGACCATGAAACACTGATGGCCGCGTTATTACATGATGTCATTGAAGATACCCCGGCAACCTTTCAGGACATGGAACAGCTGTTTGGAACCAGTGTTGCAGAGTTAGTTGAAGGTGTATCCAAGCTGGATAAACTGAAATTCCGCGACAAGAAAGAGGCTCAGGCAGAAAACTTCCGCAAGATGATTATGGCCATGGTGCAGGACATCAGGGTCATTTTGATCAAGCTGGCAGACCGGACACATAACATGCGGACCCTGGGTTCGCTGCGTCCGGACAAACGGCGGCGTATCGCCTTAGAAACACTTGAGATTTACAGCCCGTTAGCACACCGGCTGGGGATCCATCACCTGAAAACCGAGCTGGAAGAGCTTGGCTTTGAGGCGCTGTATCCAAACCGTTTCCGCGTGATTAAAGAAGTGGTGAAAGCCGCCCGCGGCAACCGTAAAGAGATGATTCAGAAGATCCTGGCCGAAATTGACGGCCGGCTGCAGGAAGCTGGTATTGTCTGTCGCGTCAGTGGCCGCGAGAAACATCTCTACTCGATTTATCAGAAAATGCATCTTAAAGAGCAGCGTTTTCATTCTATTATGGATATCTATGCCTTTCGCGTTATCGTGAAAGATGTGGACACCTGTTACCGGGTGCTGGGGCAGATGCACAGTC
Source organism: Tatumella citrea (assembly GCF_002163585.1). NCBI lineage: Bacteria > Pseudomonadati > Pseudomonadota > Gammaproteobacteria > Enterobacterales > Erwiniaceae > Tatumella > Tatumella citrea. The sequence continues at coordinate 4,466,983 of NZ_CP015579.1, read as the reverse complement.
TGTATAAACCCCGCCCTGGCCGCGTCAAAGATTATATTGCCATTCCCAAAGCCAACGGCTATCAGTCGCTGCATACCTCAATGATTGGCCCGCATGGCGTGCCAGTAGAGGTACAGATTCGTACCGAAGATATGGATCAGATGGCAGAAATGGGGGTGGCAGCCCACTGGGCATATAAACAGCAGGGCGAAAGTGGTACCACTACAGCTCAGGTCCGTGCACAACGCTGGCTGCAAAGCCTGTTAGAACTGCAGCAAAGCGCCGGTAACTCCTTTGAATTTATCGAAAGTGTTAAATCAGATCTGTTCCCTGACGAAATTTATGTGTTTACCCCGGAAGGCCGCATTGTGGAACTGCCAGCCGGAGCGACTCCGGTCGATTTCGCTTATGCAGTGCATACCGATATCGGCCATGCCTGTGTCGGAGCCCGGGTAGACCGCCAGCCTTATCCGTTGTCGCAATCGCTGACCAGCGGTCAGACGATAGAAATTATTACAGCACCTGGTGCCAGACCGAATGCGGCATGGCTGAATTTTGTCGTCAGCTCGAAAGCCCGCGCTAAAATCCGCCAGTTACTGAAGAATCTCAAGCGCGAAGAGTCCGTCAGCCTTGGCCGCCGGTTATTAAGCCATGCTCTTGGCGGCAGTAAGAAACTGGCCGAAGTTCCGCAGGAAAATATCCGACAGGAACTGGACAGAATGAAGCTGGCCAGCCTTGACGATCTGCTGGCAGAAATCGGGCTCGGCAACGCCATGAGCGTTGTAGTAGCTAAGAATCTGCTGCCCGGAGAAACGCCGGAATCACTACCTCAGGCATCAGCCAAAAAGCATAAATTGCCGATCAAAGGCGCTGACGGGGTGCTGATCACCTTCGCCAAATGTTGCCGCCCTATCCCGGGTGATCCTATTGTGGCTCACGTGAGCCCGGGTAAAGGATTAGTGGTACACCACGATTCCTGCCGAAATATCCGCGGCTACCAGAAAGAAGCCGAGAAATTTATGCCGGTCGAATGGGATGATAGTGGTGTCACTCAGGATTTCGTGACCGAAATTAAAGTTGATATGCTGAATCATCAGGGAGCTCTGGCCAATCTGACCGCAGCAATCAACGCCAGCCAGTCTAATATCCAGAGCCTGAACACCGAAGAACGTGACGGCAGGGTCTACAGTGCCTATATGCGCCTCACGGTCCGCGACCGTATCCATCTGGCTGATATCATGCGGAAAATCCGTGTTATGCCGGATGTTATAAAAGTACACCGGAATCGTAATTAGTGGCATGAATAACCAACGTTTTTCACGGATCTCGGAAATGCTGGCCCGTCGCCAGCATGACCTGACAGTCTGCATGGAGCAGGTACACAAACCCCATAATGTATCGGCAGTGATCAGGACTGCGGATGCAGTAGGCATCCATCATGTTCACGCCGTCTGGCCCGGCGACCGGATGAAGACTATGGTATCGTCATCAGCCGGTAGCAACAGTTGGGTGAAAGTGATCACACATCGCACCATCGGTGATGCTGTCAGTACTGTTAAATCTCAGGGAATGCAGGTTCTGGCCACCAATCTGTCCGATACTGCCATCGATTTTCGTGAAATTGATTACACCCGCCCAACCTGTATTCTGATGGGTCAGGAAAAAACCGGAATTACCCGCGAAGCTCTGGCGTTGGCCGATCAGGACATTATTATTCCGATGCTCGGGATGGTGCAGTCTCTGAACGTCTCAGTCGCTTCAGCACTCATTCTGTATGAAGCCCAGCGACAGCGACAGATTGCCGGCATGTACCAGCGAGATCACTGCCTGCTGGATGAAGAAGAACAGCAGCGTTTGTTGTTCGAAGGCGGTTATCCGGTACTGGCGCGGGTCGCGAAACAAAAGCATCTCCCCTACCCCTACATTAATCGCGACGGGGAGATTGAAGCTACCGATGACTGGTGGTCTGCAATGCAAGCCACCGAACGCAGCCGAAAGAAGAAACAATGAAAGGCCGCCTGCTTGATGCCATCCCGCTGAATACCCTGACCGGGGTCGGCGCCAGCCAGGCTGCTAAACTCGCCAAACTGGGCCTGCATACCTTGCAGGATCTACTGTTACATCTGCCCGTGCGCTATGAAGATCGCACCCGTCTTTACCGGATTAATGACTTGTTGCCTGGTATTTATGCCACGGTAGAGGGTGAAGTGTTGTCAACTGAAGTCGCATTTGGCAGGCGGCGGATGCTGGTATGTCAGATCAGTGACGGCAGCGGTATCGTCACCTTACGTTTTTTTAACTTCAACGCCGGTATGAAGAATAATCTGGCTACCGGCAGCCATGTGGTCGCTTATGGTGAAATCAAACGTGGCCAGCGCGGCGCCGAAATTATCCATCCGGAATACCAGATCACTGGTCAGCAAAACGTTACCGAATTACAGGAAACACTGACACCAGTGTATCCGACGACCGAAGGGATACGTCAGGCGACGCTACGAAAACTCACCGATCAGGCATTGCAGTTACTGGAAAGTTGTCCGGTAAGTGAACTGTTACCGCCGGAACTGAGCAGCGGAATGATGTCGCTGTCTGCCGCTTTAAAAATTCTGCATCGCCCGCCGCCGGAAATGGAGCTCGTTGATCTGGAACATGGGAAACATCCTGCCCAGCAGCGGTTGATCACCGAAGAATTGTTAGCTCATAACCTGAGCATGCTGGCAGTGCGCGCTGGCGCTCAACGTCACCATGCACTGTCAATCCCGGCAAATCGCCCGTTGACCCAACGCTTTCTTGCCTCATTGCCTTTCAGCCCAACCGGTGCCCAGCAACGTGTCGTCAAAGAGATAGAGCAGGATTTAGCACACGATTACCCAATGTTACGCCTGGTTCAGGGTGATGTCGGTTCCGGGAAAACCCTGGTCGCTGCGCTGGCTGCGTTGAATGTCATTGCCAGCGGACACCAGGTCGCTCTGATGGCACCAACAGAACTACTGGCTGAGCAGCATGCTGCAAATTTCCGTAACTGGCTGGCTCCACTGGGGATTGAGACAGGCTGGCTGGCTGGCAAACAAAAAGGGAAAGCCAGACAGGCGCAGCAGGAAGCCATTGCTTCCGGTGATGTACAGATGATTGTCGGTACCCATGCACTGTTCCAGGAACAAGTGAAATTTCAGTCGCTGGCATTAGTTATCATCGACGAACAGCACCGGTTCGGGGTACATCAGCGACTGGCATTACGTGAAAAAGGTGAGCAGCAGGGGTTCCACCCCCATCAGTTGATCATGACAGCCACGCCTATCCCCCGGACCCTGGCAATGACAGCCTATGCCGATCTGGATACCTCAACCATCGATGAGTTACCTCCCGGGCGTACCCCGGTCACTACGGTGGCTATCCCTGATACCCGGCGGGAAGAGATTATTCGTCGTGTTGAACAGGCATGTCAGCAGGGTCGTCAGGCATACTGGGTATGTACCCTGATTGAAGAGTCCGACCAGCTGGAAGCACAGGCTGCGGAGGCGACCTGTCAGGAGCTTCAGCTTGCATTGCCTGAAATGAAAATTGGCCTGGTGCATGGCCGGATGAAACCGGCGGAAAAACAGGCTGTGATGCAACAGTTTAAAGAAAATCAGCTGCAGTTACTGGTTGCGACTACGGTTATTGAAGTTGGAGTTGATGTACCCAATGCCAGCCTGATGATTATTGAAAACCCTGAGCGGTTGGGGCTGGCTCAGCTGCATCAGCTTCGAGGACGTGTCGGCCGGGGAGCCGTCGCATCGCACTGCGTATTGTTATACAAAGCCCCGCTGAGCCACACTGCCCAAAAACGGTTACAGGTGTTGCGCGACAGCAATGATGGTTTTGTCATTGCCCAGTATGACCTGGAGATTCGCGGGCCGGGAGAACTCCTCGGTACCCGGCAGACCGGGAATGCTGAATTTAAAGTCGCCGATTTACTACGCGATCAGGCGATGATCCCTGGCATACAGCGTATTGCCCGGCATCTCCACCAGAAATATCCGGAGCAGGCAGCCGCCCTGATTGACCGCTGGCTGCCAGCCACAGAACGCTTTACCCAGGCCTGATTTTTACGTCCCTCCATCGGCAAACGTTTGCTTTTAGCCGGCAGATAATTACAATCGCTTTCTTTTCGGCTATCAGGAATGGTTTTAATGTCTTCCGACGCTCCGTTGCACTCGCAGCCCGCACCCTCCCGTAGTGAACTGGTATATCGCCTGGATGATCGGCCCCCTCTGCCCCAGGCATTATTTGCCGCATTACAGCACCTTCTGGCGATGTTTGTGGCAGTCATTACGCCGGCACTATTGATCTGCCAGGCGTTGGGATTACCGGCAGCCGATACCCGGCACATTATCAGCATGTCTTTATTTGCCTCCGGTGTGGCTTCTGCTTTGCAGATTAAAACCTGGGGACCGGTCGGGTCAGGACTGTTATCCATTCAGGGCACCAGTTTTAATTTTGTTTCACCACTGATTATGGGGGGCCTGGCGCTGAAACACGGCGGTGCCGATGTCACTACCATGATGGCAGCTCTGTTTGGCACACTAATGCTCGCCTCCTGTACCGAAATGTTGCTGTCCAGGGTTTTGCCTTATGCCCGTAGGGTGATCACCCCTCTGGTCTCCGGAATAGTCGTGATGATCATTGGCTTATCCCTGATTCAGGTCGGGCTGACCTCGATTGGCGGGGGCTTTACAGCACTGAGCAACCATACCTTCGGTGCACCGGCGAATCTGCTGCTGGCCGGGGTCGTATTACTGACCATTATTATTCTGAACCGCCAGAAAAATCCGTATCTGCGTATCGCTTCACTGGTAATCGCCATGGCTGTTGGCTATCTGCTTGCCTGGGCCCTGAATATGCTTCCGGCCAGTGCACCGGTAACGGATACTTCGTTAATCATGATCCCGAGACCGTTCTATTACGGGCTGGGCATTGACTGGAATCTGCTGCTGCCGCTAATGCTGGTATTTATGGTGACCTCTCTGGAAACTATCGGCGATATTACAGCAACCTCTGATGTTTCTGAGCAACCGGTCAGTGGACCGTTGTATATGAAGCGTCTGAAGGGTGGCGTGTTAGCTAACGGCCTGAACTCCTGCGTATCAGCGCTGTTTAATACCTTTCCAAATTCCTGCTTCGGTCAAAACAATGGCGTGATTCAACTGACCGGTGTAGCCAGCCGGTATGTCGGATTTCTGGTGTCTCTGATGTTGATTCTGCTGGGCCTTTTCCCGGCAGTCAGTGGGGTGGTTCAGCATATTCCGGAACCTGTACTGGGGGGAGCGACTCTGGTGATGTTCGGTACCATCGCTGCTTCCGGGGTACGTATTATTGCCCGTGAAGCTATCGATCGCCGTGCCATCATGATTATCGCTATTTCTCTGGCCGTGGGCCTCGGAGTATCTCAGCAACCTTTAATTCTGCAGTTTGCTCCGGAGTGGCTGAAAACACTGTTATCCTCGGGTATTGCTGCAGGCGGTATCACCGCTATTATTCTGAATCTTATTTTTCCGGTGACAGCCAGCGAAAAGTAAATGTTACCTGGCCTCCCCGCAACGGGGAGGCTTGACCAGGGTGATTCAGCCACTATTTATCGACTGGTTTTGCTGTTCTTTCCGGTTTTTCCCCGTGTTTTGCCAATAACTTGCATGTTCAACATTGAGGTCTGACGTAATTTCAGGCATAACAGGCAGTAGCTCATTCTCAGGACTCAGGACAGACAAAATGAAATTTATTGGAAAATTTTTCCTGATACTGCTGCTCATCCTTTTGCTGCTGCTGGTTGCTGCCTGGTTTGTACTGAAAAGCACCTGGGGCGCAGGCACGCTTAGCCGCTGGATCAGCGACGATACCGTTTATCATTTGTCTATTGGCCGAATAAGGCATTCGCTAAGCTCGCCGTTGGTTGTTACCCTGGATGACTTTACTTTCGGCAATGACGGACAGCCGGCCATGGTAGTTGCCGGTAAAGTCACGCTGGGACTCTCCTTACTGCAATTTAGCGATCCATCGCATTTTGACAGCCTGCGTCTCAGCGATGGTGAAATCGATCTGGCTAACATTCGTCCCGGTACCGGTTTCCCGTTACAGGCTAACCATCTTTACCTGGATAACATCAGCGTCGTACAACCAGATGTCAATAAAAGCTATCAGACCAGCGAGACAACCGCAGAAATTAGCCCGTGGAAACCTTCACAGTCAGAGATGCTGGGCAACAGTTATAGCTTTCACATTGGTATCGGTCAGCTGACTCTGGGACAGCAACATCTGCAGAATATCAGCGCCCGTGGCTCAGTCTCGCCACAGAAACTGGTGCTGGATAATGTGAACGGAGAGGCCGAACGAGGCACATTCTCTGGTTCCGCCATCCGGGAAGCAGATCACTGGCAAATCCGGCAATTGAATCTGGAAAACACCCGTTTCCAGACCTCGAAAAGCCTGCCTGAGTTGCTGGCTCCGCTGGAACAACACGATATTCAGCCCGGTCAGGTATCGGTCAGTCATGCCACCATTGTAGGGCCTGACTGGGCAGTGACCGACCTGAATCTGCAACTGAATAATCCACAAATCCCCGACAATACACTGCTGAGCGAGGGCGGAAAACTTTCGCTACAGGCCAGTGAATTTGTCTGGGGAACCCAGGGATTCACCCAGCCACAGGTTGCGATGGAGCAAACGGCTCAGGGGCTGAATATCAGTAACTTCAGTACCCATTGGGTAAACGGCACTGTGACCGCCAACGGTACATGGTCCCCTGACAGTCGGCAGCTGGCGGTGGGTAATCTTTCCCTGACCGGGCTGGAATATACCCTGCCCGAAGACTGGCGACAGTTCTGGCAGACTCCGTTGCCTGACTGGCTGGATTCGGTTCTGGTCCGCAACCTGACGATTAATAACTCACTGGTCATTGATATTAATCCACGCTTCCCGTTCCAGATGACGGCGTTACATGCCAGCGGGACTCAGATGCTGCTGGCTCAAAACCATCAGTGGGGAATTTGGTCCGGAGACAGTGAATGGCAGGCCGCCGAAGCCACCTTCAATCGTCAGGATATCCGCGCACCATGGCTGAAACTCCATGCAGATGCACAGAAAATTAGCATCAATGACTTCAAAATGCTGGTGAATAAAGGCCCGATGGTTGGCAGTGCGCAGATATCCCAGCAGCCTTCGCGTGATTTCAGTGTGAATCTGCGCGGACAGTCAGTTCCGGTCAATATGTTTGCAAACTGGGGATGGCCGGTAACCAGCGTAACAGGTCAGGGCAACCTGACTCTGAATGCCTCCGGTAGTCTGCAGGCCGACAAACAGTTGGCTCCGACGGTAAATGGTTCGCTGAATATCTCCACTGATGCAGGTGCGGTTCAACAGACCATGCAGAACGGGAATATTCGGTAGATCGCTCGCGGTGAGGCACTCCATCACGGAGGGCGTCACCACAATCAGGCGGGTCAGTCTATCCCCGACCCGCCCTCTTCCAGAGTCCGAAGCGGATCGGCTGGCAGTACAATGTACACACCCTCAAATACGGCTCCGGTTTCGTCGTCCCCTGACAGGGAAACATCCAGACGAACTCTTGCCTTGCGGCCACGGGCCAGACGGTCCAGATCACCGCGTAAAGACCCCAGGTCAGCTGCTGCGCCAGGACGCCCGGTAATCGGTTTGCTGTAACGAATATGAGCATCTGCCAGAATAATCGTACCGCCCAGATGGCGCTCGCGCAGCAATAACCAGATCAGTCCCCAGCCAGTCAGTGTTGCCAGTGAAAACAGGCTGCCTGCGAACAAGGTATGGTGAGGGTTCTGATTACCCGCTTCCGGCATGGTGGTGATAAACTTACGACCGGTATATTGCAGTATCCGCACCCCCATCTTCTCGCTCAGAGGAATATGATCATACCAGGCTTGCTGCAGCTGCCCGCACCAGTCGGCACGATGCAGAATATCATCCATTGTCACTATCGGTTTTATCATCAGAAAGTGACGAACCGGAGTCGTTTGTGCCGCAGTGATTTCGCCCTGATTGACGTACCCAAGTTTGGCAAAGAATTCGACGGCATCTTCCCTGGCACTACAGGTCACCCGTTTTACGCCTTCCTGACGAGCGACCGATTCCAGAGTCATGATCAGCAGAGTGCCGAGCCCTTTTCCTCTGACTGTCGGGTCCACTGCCACAAATCGTATTGACGCTTCATTATCAGCATTAATATACAACCGCCCGACCGCGACCGGCTGATCATCTTCACCTACCACCATCTGATGATGCGCGGTAGCATCCCAGGCTTCACGTTCAGAGCCTTCAGGCTGTTTCAGAGGCTTGCGCAACATTTCCCAGCGGAAGTGAAAGTAAGTCTCCAGTTCCTGCGGTGTTTGAGGGACACGTAAATGGTACATAAACTGATTCTCCCTGTTGCCGGATACATTCGCCGGTGGAGCGACAGCCAGAGGTTCACTCATACCTGTAACCAGAAGGTTACTGGTCCGTCATTGACCAGACTGACCTGCATATCTGCCGCAAACCGGCCATTCTCAGTGTGCACACCTTGCTGACGACAACAGTCACTAAAATATTCGTATAACTGCCGGGCAGATTCAGGGGTGGCGCCACCAGAAAATGATGGCCGCATCCCCTTTTGCGTATCGGCAGCGAGGGTAAACTGAGACACCACCAGCAGACTACCCTTTGCCTGTTGCAGATTGAGGTTCATTTTCCCCTGATCATCACTGAATACCCGGTAGCCCAGAACCCGTTCAGCTAAGCGCTGTGCTTTCTTTTCATCATCATCTTTTTCAACCGCCAGTAGCACCAGCAAACCGGCAGCAATCTGTCCTGTGATTTCACCATCAACAGTGACGCAGGCTTCGGTAACCCGCTGAATTAATGCAATCATGAAGCTTCAGGTCCTTCTTTTGGAGATTGTTTTAACTGGCGATAGTGTTCAATAGAGACCGTAATCTCAGCGCCGAGTAATACAATACACCAGGTCCAATACATCCAGAGAATTAATATTGGGATCACTGCCAGCACGCCATAAATCATCTGATAGGAAGGAAACGTCGTGATATATAAAGAAAATGCCTTCTTGCCAGCTTCAAACAATACCCCGGCCACCATCGCCCCGGTCAGGGCATCCAGTGCAGCCACCTGGCGGGTCGGAACAATGCTGTAAAGCAGCCAGAAAGCCAGAACCGACAGCAGTAACGGGAACACCCGTAACACCGGTTCCAGCAACCGGATAACCCCGCTGTCATTAATCCACTGGGCAGAAAACAGAATAGAACTCAGTGCCAGGCTGGCCCCTGCCAGTAACGGCCCCAGCGTTAAGACCATCCAGTAAACGGCAAAGGAAAACACTAAAGGCCGTTTGGTCCGGCTACGCCAGATAGTGTTCAGAGCGCTGTCAATCGAGTGCATTAACAACAGGGCCGTGACAATTAACCCGATGGCCCCGACTGCCGTCATCCGGTTCACATTACTGACAAACCGTTCCAGATAGTCTTCCACCACGGTGCCTGCTGCCGGTACAAAGTTACTGAAAATAAAGTGCTTCAGCTGAACACTGATGTCAGAAAACACCGGAAATGCAGCGAACAGCGCAAAAACAACCGTGGCCAGCGGAACCAGCGCCAGAAGCGATACAAAGGTCAGGTTACCTGCATGCACGGTCATGTTATCTTCATCGATTCTGCGCCACAGAACGACCAGCCATCTGAGCGGAATCTTTACCGGTAATTTCATGCTGTTGAGCTCCCTGCTGACTACAGAGATACGGGGTTAACGGTTTTTCGGCCCCCGCGAGAACTTTCAGGAGTGTACTCCGGAGGTGGCAAACCACTGCCGGACAGTCTCCGGTCCTGTGACCAGTACGCTGTGGATTCCTGCCTGACGGGCCGCATTGATATTGGACTCATTATCGTCAAAGAACACGACCTCGCTGGCAGCGACTCCTTCTTTCTCCAGCACTGCCTGGTAGATCCCGGGCTCAGGTTTACGCATTTTCAATTGCTGAGAGAGATAAATTGCGTCTGCTGCAGAGCTCACCTCCGGATACTGCTGAGGCCAGAATTCACAGTGCAGATTATTGGTATTCGACAGAATGACAACCCGGTGTCCTGCAGCGCGTAATGCATTCATCTGCGCGACTGTGTCATCACGCACACCGACAAAAACCGCCTGCCATCCTGCAGCAAACTGGTCATAACTCAGATTCACTTCCAGTGTTTTGCAGATGAGTTCTGCAAACTGTTGATCGGATATCTCACCACGTTCGTGCTGTTCAAAAGCTTCATCGAAGGTAAAACGATTTTGCAGCAGCGCTAAAGGCACCCCACTTAAGTGGCTCCAGACGCCCAGTACACGATTAAAATCGATATCAACGATGACATTACCCAAATCAAAGATGTAAAGCATAGTCGCCTCCCTGGTCGCGAGTGATCTATTCAATGTAGCGGCAAATCGTCCGGGTTAACAGAAAAGTCAGTCCGGAAAAAATGTTTCATATTTCTGCAAAGAAGGCGGTCCGCTGGCTAAGATCTTTCCCGCCTGACAACACCCGAAAGTCTGCAAGGGAAGCAGAGCGCCAGAATGACCTTTTCAAGATAATAGTAGTCCATCCGGCGCAATAGCGGCAAAACAGATCACCATAAACTGGACGCATTCTCATTAACGGATGCTATCCATGACCTTTCCACGCTGGCCATTAGCGGCACTAATCACTTTATTTATTACCGGTTGTACGGTGGGGCCCTCTGCGCCACCTGCCAGCACATTACCTCTGCCTCCTGATGCCCCTGCAGATCCCCCTCTGACCGACCAATGGTGGATGATGTATCACGACACGGCGCTAAACGCAGCGGTAAGTGAGGCCCTGCGGAATAACCGTGATTTGCGGGTTGCCGCAGCAGATTTACTCACTGCTGATGCTCTCGCAGATGAAACCGGTGCGCAATCCCTGCCAGCCACTCGTTTTACCAGCAGTGCCGGCTATGGCAGTACGTTAAGCGATCAGTTACAGGCCGCCCTGGACAACAGCCAGGATATTCGTCGCGGTAACCGCTATGGCATTGGTATGGATGTCAGTTGGGAGTTAGATCTGTCGGGCCGTTTGCGCAGAATGCGTCAGGGTGGAAGTTGCTGCCGCCACGACCCGCGCCTGGCTTAATGTCTGTAGCGATACGCAGCAAATCGCCGTCGCACGCCATGCGGTACATCTGGCAGAGCTCGGTGCCAGCGTTACCGCCCGGCTACAACTCGCCGGTGCCGTCGGAGAAACTGACCGCCTGAATGCGCAACTCGTGGCAGATGCTGCCCGCAGCACTCTGCCGGGCCTGGCGGCACAACGGGAGCATGATCTCAGCCAGTTGGCGGTGCTGATGGGGCGTCTGCCGACTAACCCTCCTCTGGCGGCCGTCAGTTGTACACAGCCACCGGAATTACCGGATGCTGCCATGCCATGGCGTAATCCTACGCAGATGCTGAAACGCCGTCCCGATGTTCGTGCGGCCGCTGACAGGTTGCGTGCGGCAACCGCACAGATTGGTGTCGAGGTTTCCGGACTTTATCCGCAGGTTACTCTGGGGTCATCCATTTTTACCTCGGCCCCACAAATTGACGGCTGGCGTAAAAGTGGTGCCAGCGTCTGGAGTCTGGGCCCTCTGATCAGCTGGTCGTTCCCGGATATAAGCGCCACCCGGGCGCGGATCGCCGGAGCCAATGCCGGCGAACAAAAAGCGCTGGCAAATTTTGATCAGGTGATTCTGCGTGCATTGCAGGAAATGCAGGATGCACTGGCACGCTACCGGGCAGATCAACAAGAGCTGGCAGAAACCACTCTGACAGAGCAGCACAGCTGCCAGACTCTGGCGTTGGCCCGAGCCTCATATATCGCCGGAGCGATCACCGAACCGGAATTTATTGACAGTGAACGCAATCTTATCCGCAGCCAGCAGCAATTACTGCAGGTTCGGGCGCAATGGCTAAACAGCCAAATCACTCTGTTTAAAGCACTGGGCGGAGGCTGGCAACAGGCTCCGCGACTGATACTGCCGGTACCGGTGCGTTCTTCTGTTCCATTAACTGCCGTTGTAGAGAAAAATAACCATGACTGATAATACATTGCCTGCTGCCATCGCTGCCCGACGTACCGTTATTATGCGGCGTAAACTGTTATTGCCCGCTGTCGGGGTTATCGCCGCTTGCATCGCGGCGGGGTTCTGGTGGAACAGCACTCGCTGGCAGGTCAGCACCGATGATGCTTATGCGCGAGCTGATATTGTAACCCTGGCTCCAAAAATCTCCGGCTATATCGCTCGCGTCGAAGTTGGTGACAATCAGCACGTCACAGCCGGGCAACCTCTGGTAATGCTGGAGGATAAAGATTATCGCGCCAGAGCCGAACAGGCTGAGGCTGCCTGGCAGACTGCTATTGCGGCCAGGGAGGTTATTGAGACGCGTATCAGGCAATTCCCTTTACGCGTACAACAACAGCACACTCAGATTACTGCCGCAGCCTCCCGGTTACAGGCTGCAGAGGTAGCAGAAGTGCAGGCCCAAAAGGGACTTACCCGTCAGACTGATCTGAACCGGCAACATATCAGCAGCGCTGAACTGCTGGAAAATGCCCGGTCGATAGCAGCACAGGCAACGGCTGCCAGCAGTGAAGCCCGCGCCGGTTTACAACAACAGCAATTAGCGTTGTCGCTGTTGCAGCAGGAACAACAGGCATTGCAGGCTGAAAGTTCCGGCGCAGACGCCCATATCCGCGAAACCCTGGCTCAACAACAGCTGGCAGCGATTGATCTGCAAAATACCCTGATCCGCAGCCCGGTGACCGGCACTATCGCCCGACGAACAGTTCGTCCGGGAGAACTGGGGGAACCCGGAGGGCCACTGCTGGCTGTAGTACCGGATGCGATATATATCATAGCTAATTTTAAAGAAACTCAGATGGCTAATATCCGTCCGGGTCAGCCAGCTACCGTCAGTGTCGATGCCCTTAACAGCCAAACTTTTCACGGTAAAGTGGTCAGTCTGGCGCCGGCCTCCGGGGCAGAGTTCGCTCTGCTGCCCAGCGACAATGCAACCGGTAACTTCACCAAAATTGTCCAGCGAATGCCGGTCAGAATTCAGCTGACCGCTGGTCAGGAACAAATGGCGTCAATCCGGCCCGGCATGTCGGTTGATGTCAGCGTGGATACTCATCATGAATAAAGATAACCAAAACGATGCGATTTCCCTGCGCAGCTGGGTGGCTGTGCTTGGCAGTGTCATTGGCTGTTTTATGGCAGGGATGAATGTTCATGTCACCAATGCGTCACTGCCCGATGTCAGAGGGTCGTTAGGTGCCACCTTTGAAGAGGGTTCCTGGATCACCACCGCTTATCTGGTCGCCGAGATTATTATCATCCCTGTCACCGGCTGGCTGGTTTCAGTCTTTGGTATGCGCAAAGTATTAATGACCGGAACCTCAGGTTTTGTGGTGTTCTCGGTGGTCTGTTCGCTGGCCCCCAATATCCAGACCATGATTTTTGCCCGGGCACTGCAGGGTGCGTTTGGTGGGGTGCTAATCCCCCTCTCCTTTCAGTTGATCATCGGTGAATTACCCTCCCGTAAACACGCCCTTGGGATGGCATTATTTGCTGTGGCTAATAATGTGGCACAGGCTGCCGGCCCGGCACTGGGTGGATGGCTGACCGATGTCTGGTCGTGGAGATGGATTTTTTATTTACAGGTTCCACCAGGATTACTGTTGTTGGCGGCTATTGGCTGGTCTGTCAAACCTCAGCCACTAAGTCTGGACAAGCTTCGCAACAGTGACTGGTGGGGAATGGGCTCCATGGCAGTCGGTTTATCCGCCCTGCAGATTATGTTGGAGGAAGGAGGCCGGGAAGACTGGTTCTCTTCCCCCTTTATTATTAACTGTACCATTATCGCCATCACCGGGTTGGTGGCGTTCGTCTGGGTGGAATTGCGGACCTCTCATCCGTTTATTAATCTGCGTTTACTGGGAGAATACAATTTTGGTGTTGCCAGCCTGATGCAATTCTCATTTGGCGCCGTGGTGTTTGGTGTGGTGTTTTTGGTGCCCAACTATTTTGCAGAATTGCAGGGATATAATGCTAGGCAGATTGGTATGCTGATGATCCCCTACGGCATCGTACAGTTCATTATGTCTTTTGCTACCCCGTATCTTATGCGGCTCAGTAGTCCCCGGGTCATTATCATTGCCGGTTTTGTGATTACCGCCGTAGGCTGCGGAATGAATATTCATTTAAACCCCGATGCCTCAGCCAACGTGATTGTACCGTCACTGGTAGTGCGCGGGATTGGCCAATCACTGGTTGTCGTAGCTCTTGGGGTGATGGCCATTCAGGGTCTGGATAAAACACAATCAGGTTCAGCTTCCGGGTTATTTTCAATGGTGCGTAATGTCGGAGGGGCCATAGGGATTGCGTTGTGCAGTCAGTCCATCGTTGATTTCACCCGGCAACATGCACAGCAAATTGGCAGTGCCGTGACTCCCTTTTCCCCGGCAACACAACAACAGATGGTCGATACCGTCAGATTACTGGCCGGTCATGCAGTCAGTTATCAGGAGGCTCTTTATGGCTCAGGAACACAGTTACTCCGACAGCAGGCTCTGGGAGTGATGAATGAGGCTGTGCAACGTAATGCAGAGTTTCTGGCTTACAGCGATACTTTCTGGATTGCCAGTGTTTGCATGTTGGCCTGCGCTGTGACCGGATTATTCCTGCGGCGTACTTTCCATTAGCGATAGAAAGCGGTCGGAGATACGCCAAACTGGCGGCGAAATGCCGCCGTAAAAGCACTCTGGCTTTCGTAGCCGTGTTGCAGAGCCACTTCCAGTACCGACATTCCACCCGCCAGCGACTCCAGAGAGAGCAGCAGCCTTGCCTGTTGCCGCCAGCGCCCGAAAGTCACCCCGGTGTGGCGCAGAAACTGGCGCTGGAATGTTTTCAGGCTCATCGCCAGCTCTGCTGACCACTGGCTGGCCGTCCGGTTATCCGCAGGAGAATTAGCGAGGACTTCACAAACCCGTGCGATGCGTGGGTCCTGAGGCCAGGGCAGGTTAAAAGGTAATACCGGCAAAGAACACAACTCATCGAGTACAAAGCGCATCAGTCGTCCGTCTCTGCTGTCAGCCTCATAATCACTGGCCACACTGACAGCCGCCAGAATCAGTTCCCGCAGCAACGGTGAAACATCAATCACGCTATCATCTTCGGGCAGTCCTTCAATCGCGCCGGGACGGACAAACAAGGTGCGCATCCTTGCCGCGCCGCGCATCCGCACAGTATGACTGACACCGGCCTGCAGCCACACCGCCCGGCTGGGAGGAACTACCCAGCGTCCTGCAGCAGTTTCCACGACCAGTACACCTTCAATCGCATACACCAGTTGCGCCATAGGATGGCTGTGTGCAGCAATGGTAAAGCGGTCCGGATAATCTGCCGCAATGCCAGTCACCGGGCCGTTGCGATCCAGTAATGTCTGTTCAGACCAAACCGGTGGGTTCATGGTTGTTCTCCGCAGCCTTTGATGCCTGGAAATGACGTAAGAAATCGATAAACCCGCGGACACGGGCCGGAACATAGCGGGTATCCGGATAGACAGCATAAATCCCCTGAGCAGGAAATTGCCACTCCGGCAGCACCACTGATAATTTTTTGCAAAGCAGGTCCTCTCTGACCAGCCATTCCGGCAACAGAGCGATTCCGCATCCTGCCAGAGCAAAGCTACGCAGAGCAGACGAATTATCTGCCGACAGTTTTGCCGGATTATCGATATTAAGCGCAGACTGTTGCCCTTGTGGACCTTCTAATATCCAGTGCAGTGCATCCGCGAGTCCGTCATGGATAATCCAGTCGGCTTTAGCCAGTGCCTCTAATGAGTTCACCGGATGAGTTTCCAGCCAGCACGGGGCCGCTACTGCCAGAATTGCAAAACGTTCAATAAGCGCCGCACGGTAACGCGAATCGGCCAGGGTCCCCAGCCGGATAGCCACGTCAAAGCGTTCAGCAATCAGATCTGCCGGTTGCGATGAAGAGGAGAAATGCACGCCGAGTTGCGGATGCTGACTGGAAAAGGCCGCCAGAGCGGGCACGACCAGAGCCTGGCCAAATTCAGGAGTACTGGTGACTCGTAATTCCCCACTAAAGCCGCTGTGGACCATCCGCACATCACTGACCAGTTGCTCTGCCTGCTGCAACAGTTGCTTGCTGCGCAAATAAAAGGCGTCACCGGCCTCCGTCAATGCCAGCCGGCGTGTGGTCCGCAGCAACAACGAAACCCCCAGTTCAGCCTCAAGCTGGCGGATATTAAAGCTGACGACCGCTTTCGTCTGGCGCAGCGTTGCCGCCGCGGCTGTAAAACTGCCGGATTCCACCACTGCAATAAACATCGCGACACGCTGCAGGCTCAGCATTCACAGCCTCATTATTGTCAAAATAATTTTGATAGTTTATCACCGCCAACGGCGTTTATCCCGTGAAGTGCAGACGGTAAATTGTCAGCTCTTCACGGAGAGACAATCATGACCTATCGCGGCAAAGTGGCGACAGTCTATTTACTGAGCCTGTTCCTTGATCTTATTAATATGTTTATTTCGGCGGTGGCCTTTCCCGACATGTCGGTCAGCCTGCACGCACCTGTCGCTCATCTGGCGTGGGTAAGCAATGGTTATATTATTGGCCTGACCCTTGTCATGCCACTCAGTGCCTGGCTGACCCGTCGCTTCGGTCCTCGCCGGCTATTTTTGCTGTCGTTAACGGTTTTTAGTCTGGCAACAATAGCGACTGCAGAGGCAAACAGCCTCGGTGAACTGGTGAGCTGGCGGGTTCTGCAGGGTGCAGGCGGTGGAGTATTAATTCCGGTGGGCCAGGCACTGACATGGCATTTTTATCCGGGTAAAGAACGAACCCGTATCTCCACCCTGGTCATGATGGTCGCGTTACTTGCTCCGGCAGTGTCACCCGCACTGGGGGGATTACTGGTGAGTCAGGCCGGCTGGCATGCCGTTTTAGTGGCCAGTCTTCCGGTATCCTTGCTGACCCTGGGGTTTGCCTTTTGCTGGTTGCAGCAGGATGAACGTCAGAGCAACCAGCAGCTACCTGCGCCGGATATCACAGCAATAGTGACCAGTGGTGGTGGATTAATCTGCCTGCTGCTGAGTCTTACCCTGTTGAGTGACGCAGACCATCTGCTGAGCGGCCTGCTGTGGCTGATGCCAGCCATCACACTGACAGTACTGTTTGTCCGCCGTAATCGCCGCCAGGCGAATCCGTTACTGGCACTGCATTTACTGTCCGGCTCGCTGCTACGTTTTTCTATGCTGGTCTATATTTGCACTCCCGGCTTTTTTATCGGCGTCAGCATTATTGCCGTCTTCTGGCTGCAACAAATTGCCGGACTGAGCGCGGAGCAAAATGGTGCCCTGATGATAGCCTGGTCTGTGGCCGCTTTTTTCGCCATCCACACCAGCGGCAGGCTGTTTCAGCGTTACGGCCCTGCACCATTAATCATTACCGGTTGCCTGATTCAGGCCGCAGGTATTCTCTGGCTGGCAGGAGTCAGTCATGGCACTTCGCCTCTGGTCCTCAGTCTTTGCTATGCGTTGATGGGATTTGGCGGTTCGTTGTGCAGTTCGACCGCTCAAAACAGTGCCATGCAGGAAATTGACAGTACAGAGTTAGCCGATGCCAGTGCACTATGGAATATCAATCGCCAACTGAGTTTTTGTTTTGGTGTTGCCCTGCTCAGTCTGTTGCTGAGCCTGTTAGTGCAAACCGTCAGCCTGCTGATGGCATACAGAGTCTGTTTTATTGTTGCCGCCTGTGTCACCTGCATCCCCGCCCTTGCCAGTCGGAAACTTCGTTTCCGTCCGTCCACCCCTGACACTCATTGATTAAGAGAACAGAAACTATGAATGACTATATGGATGAACTGGAAAATACGCTGAATGCCCTTGAACTCTGGCTGGGTCAGGGTAAGGGAGATCTCGCCACTTTAACCGACCGTTTTGCTGACGGATTTACCATGATTACCCCTGCGGGCAGTTCTCTGGACAAGACAGGGTTGAGCCATTTTCTTCAGGCACAGCAAGCTAACCGCCGTGGGCTACAGATCACGTTTGACCAGCTAAAGATAATGCATGAATGGCCGCAAGGGGCGGTGGTGTATTACCGGGAACAACAGAACGCCCAGGATGCCCCGGAAAATATTCGTTGGGCGACAGCCGTGTTCCGCCGTGAAGGAGAGAAAGTTCGCTGGTTACATCTTCAGGAAACCCTGGAAAGCTGAGACACAGGTAAAAAAAAGCCGTCCCCGGGGACGGCTTTTTGATCAGTATCACTGCTCAGCAACGTGGCTGTCTGTTAAGACTCTTTGCTGCCACGTGAAGCACGTTTACGATCATTCTCAGTCAAATGACGCTTACGGATACGTACAGACTGAGGAGTCACTTCGACCAGTTCGTCGTCATCGATGAATTCCAGAGCCTGCTCCAGAGTCATTTTGATGGCCGGAACCAGAGTCGTGGCTTCATCAGTACCGGAAGCACGCATGTTGGTCAGTTTCTTACCGGTCAGACAGTTCACGGTCAGGTCGTTAGAACGTGAGTGAATACCGATAATCTGGCCTTCGTAAACTTCAGCACCGTGACCAAGGAACAGCTTACCGCGGTCCTGCAGGCTGTACAGTGCGAAAGCAACCGCTTTACCCTGACCGTTAGAAATCAGTACACCGTTCTGACGCTGACCCACTTCACCCTGACGCAGATCACCGTAGTGGCTGAAGGTCGAGTACAGTAAACCAGTACCTGAAGTCATGGTCATGAATTCGTTACGGAAACCGATCAGACCACGGCTTGGGATTTCGTAATCCAGACGCACACGACCTTTACCATCCGGGTCCATGTTTTTCAGATCGCCTTTACGCTCACCCATCGCCTGCATCACCGCACCCTGGTGTTGCTCTTCGATATCCAGAGTTACGTTTTCGTAAGGTTCCTGTTTACGTCCGTCGATTTCACGGAAGATAACTTTCGGACGGGAAACCGCCAGTTCAAAACCTTCACGACGCATGTTTTCGATAAGTACAGATAAGTGCAGCTCACCACGACCAGATACACGGAAAGCATCCGCATCTTCGGTCTCTTCAACACGCAGTGCTACGTTGTGCACCAGTTCTTTCTTCAGACGATCAAGGATCTGACGTGAAGTAACGAATTTACCTTCTTTACCACAGAATGGTGAGGTATTTACGCAGAAGAACATGCTGACTGTTGGTTCATCAACAGACAGTGGAGTCAGAGCTTCCACGTTCTGCGGATCACAGATAGTGTCAGAAATATTCAGCTCACCCAGACCGGTAATCGCAATGATATCGCCGGCTTCTGCTTCAGTGCTTTCGATACGCTCCAGACCCAGGTGGCCCAGTACTTTACCGACTTTACCGTTACGGGTTTTGCCTTCAGCATCAATAACAGTTACCTGCTGGTTCGGTCTGACTTTACCGCGTTTGATACGGCCAATCCCGATAACACCCAGGTAGTTGTTGTAATCCAGCTGAGAGATCTGCATCTGTAACGGACCGTTCAGGTCAACGTTTGGTGCAGGAACATGCTTAATGATGGCTTCATACAGTGGCGTCATATCTTCTGCCATTTCTGCATGGTCATCACCCGCAATCCCCTGAATTGCCGATGCATAAATGATCGGGAAATCCAGCTGTTCGTCGGTCGCATCCAGGTTAACAAACAGATCAAAGACCTGATCAACCACCCAGTCAGGGCGTGCACCCGGACGGTCAATTTTGTTGATAACAACGATAGGCTTCAGACCATGAGCAAATGCTTTTTTGGTCACGAAGCGCGTCTGTGGCATCGGACCATCGATCGCATCCACTACCAGCAGAACCGAGTCTACCATCGACATTACACGTTCAACTTCTCCACCGAAGTCGGCGTGTCCCGGAGTATCGACGATATTGATTCGATAGTCGTTCCACTTAATTGCAGTGTTTTTAGCGAGAATAGTAATCCCACGCTCTTTCTCCAAATCGTTGGAGTCCATCACACGCTCAGTCGCTTCGGTACGGGCGTCAAAAGTACCAGACTGTTGTAACAGCTTATCAACCAGGGTCGTTTTTCCATGGTCAACGTGCGCGATGATGGCGATATTACGCAAATTTTCGATCACAGCTTTGCCTCAGGCATTAGAAATAGCGCGCTATTGTACACGGATTAGTCGAAAGACTGAATATGTTCACAGTATTCCTTGAAACTTTCTCAGTGACTTTTTGAAACCGGTGATTATCAGCACAGACTACGTTCAATTTTAGTGCAATGTTATGCTGGTTTTGGTGTTATGCACCATAATAGTGCTTTCAGGTAATCGATTTTGGATCATAATGGTGCAGCGCGCCGGTTCAGTGCATCCCCTAAACGGGGCAAAAAGGCCGCTATCACCCCGTTTTCCTGCAAAATAAAAAGTTGGCACAGATTTCGCTTTGTATTACCCAAGCAAAAACGACAGTTTGAAACGGTTGGAAGCTTGTCGGGAACATTGTCCGGAAAATGCGCGGCGCCTCGTGACCCTTTACCAGTACAGGTTCTCTACCCACGACAACAATGAATATTTCAGGAGAGTTAGTATGTCCGTTGAACACGTTCTCTCATTGATGAACGAACATGAAGTTAAGTTTGTTGATCTGCGTTTTACCGACAGTAAAGGTAAAGAACAGCATGTAACCATCCCTGCTCACCAGGTTAACGAAGACTTCTTTGAAGAAGGCAAAATGTTCGATGGTTCTTCCATCGGCGGATGGAAAGGCATTAACGAATCAGACATGGTGCTGATGCCGGATGCTACTACTGCTGTTCTGGACCCATTCTTCGAAGATCCAACCCTGATCATTCGTTGTGATATCCTGGAGCCAGGTACACTGCAAGGTTATGACCGCGACCCGCGTTCTATCGCAAAACGCGCTGAAGATTTCCTGCGTTCTTCTGGCATTGCAGACACCGTACTGTTCGGACCTGAGCCAGAGTTCTTCCTGTTCGACGACGTTCGTTTTGGCGCTACCATGTCTGGTTCCCACGTTGCTATCGATGATATCGAAGCTGCATGGAACACCGGTAAAGCCTACGAAGGTGGTAACAAAGGTCACCGTCCTGGCGTGAAAGGCGGTTACTTCCCGGTTCCTCCGGTCGACTCAGCTCAGGACATCCGTTCTGCTATGTGTCTGACTATGGAGCAGATGGGCCTGGTTGTTGAAGCTCACCACCACGAAGTGGCCACTGCTGGCCAGAACGAAGTGGCAACCCGCTTTAACACCATGGTTAAAAAAGCTGACGAAATTCAGATTTATAAGTATGTGGTACATAACGTAGCGCACGCTTACGGCAAAACTGCCACCTTTATGCCAAAACCAATGTTTGGTGATAACGGTTCCGGCATGCACTGCCACATGTCACTGGCGAAAGACGGTACTAACCTGTTCTCCGGCGACAAATACGGCGGCCTGTCTGAAACTGCTCTGTTCTACATCGGCGGTATCATCAAGCACGCTAAAGCGATTAACGCCCTGACTAACCCAACTACCAACTCTTATAAACGTCTGGTCCCGGGTTATGAAGCACCGGTAATGCTGGCTTACTCTGCCCGTAACCGTTCTGCGTCAATCCGTATTCCGGTAGTTGCCAGCCCGAAAGCTCGTCGTATCGAAGCGCGCTTCCCGGATCCAGCGGCTAACCCATACCTGGCGTTTGCTGCACTGCTGATGGCCGGCCTTGACGGTATCATCAACAAAATCCATCCTGGCGATGCGATGGATAAGAACCTGTATGATCTGCCTCCGGAAGAAGAAGCTGAGATTCCAAAAGTAGCAGGATCTCTGGAAGAAGCGCTGAATGCACTGAACGAAGACCGCAGCTTCCTGACCCGTGGTGGTGTTTTCACTGACGATACTATCGATGCTTACATCGCACTGCGCAAAGAAGATGATGACCGCGTACGTATGACTCCGCATCCGGTAGAGTTCGAACTTTACTACAGCGTTTAATCTCTCTTGTAGTTTTGTTGCCGTGGAAAATTTTAGCCCATCTTCGGATGGGCTTTTTTCTCCGCAAATTCAGGTTTCAGAGGGATATTTCGGTCAGTCAGCCCGGGTTTACTGCCTGTTTATTGTCCGAACACAGCGAAAAACACCAGCCAATCGCCCGCTCATCTCACAGTAAACAGCAGCGCATTTGCCTGGTAAACGCGGAGATTTAAACATGATATCCAACACACAGCCCGATGCAGTGCAGATCTTAAACTCTCTCATCAATAGTGTGTTAGTAGTCGATAGCAACCTGGTGATCCATTACGCGAACCCGGCAGCGCAGCAACTGCTGGCGCAGAGTTCCCGTAAACTGTTTGGTACGCCACTCCCGGAGCTTACCGGCTATTTCTCCTTGAATATTGAGGTGATGCTGGAAAGTCTGCAAGCCGGTCTGGGGTTTACTGACAGTGAAGTGACCATTGTGGTTGATGGCCGGGCTCATATCATGTCTCTTACCGCTCAGCAGTATCCTGATCAACAGATTCTGCTGGAAATGGCGCCGATGGATAACCAACGCCGTCTTAGCCAGGAACAGATTCAGCACGCACAGCAGGTTGCCGCCCGCGATTTAGTCCGCGGTCTGGCCCATGAAATTAAGAATCCGCTCGGCGGATTACGCGGTGCCGCTCAGTTGCTTTCCAGAGCACTGCCGGACCCGTCGTTAAATGAATATACCAAAGTGATCATTGAACAGGCCGACCGGTTACGCAATCTGGTCGACCGGTTACTGGGGCCTCAACAGCCTGGCATGCACGTCACCCAGAGCATACATCAGGTAGCAGAGCGAATTGTTAACCTGGTATCGATGGAGTTGCCGGATAACGTTACCCTGGTCAGAGATTACGATCCAAGTCTGCCGGAACTGCCGCACGACCCGGATCAGATTGAACAGGTTTTACTGAACGTAGTGCGTAATGCATTACAGGCGCTGGGAGAGGCAGGAGGCACGATTACTCTGCGAACCCGCACCGCATTTCAGCTAACACTGCATGGTGTTCGCTACCGTCTGGTGGCGCGGATTGATGTGGAAGATGACGGGCCGGGCATCCCCCAGCAGCTGCAGGATACATTGTTTTATCCGATGGTTAGCGGGCGGGAAGGTGGCACCGGTCTGGGATTATCCATAGCCCGTAGCCTGATTGACCAGCATTCAGGAAAAATAGAATTTAACAGTTGGCCAGGACATACCGAATTTTCGGTATTCCTGCCTATTCGCCAGTGAGGTTTCCATGCAACGAGGGATAGTCTGGATCGTCGATGACGATAGCTCCATCCGCTGGGTGCTTGAACGCGCGCTCACTGGAGCCGGTTTAAGCTGTACCGCGTTTGATAACGGGGATGATGTGCTTGAGGCTTTGGCCAGCAAAACACCGGATGTCTTACTTTCAGATATCCGTATGCCCGGAATGGACGGGTTGGCATTGCTGAAACAAATCAAGAAGCGCCACCCTATGCTGCCGGTTATCATTATGACTGCGCATTCCGACCTGGATGCCGCTGTCAGTGCTTACCAGCAAGGTGCTTTTGATTATCTGCCAAAGCCGTTCGATATTGATGAAGCTGTGGCTCTGGTAGAACGAGCTATCAGCCATTATCAGGAACAACAGCAACCGCGCAATCAGCCGGCAAGCGGGCCAACCACCGATATTATTGGTGAAGCTCCGGCAATGCAGGATGTGTTCCGGATTATTGGTCGTCTTTCACGCTCCTCGATCAGTGTACTGATTAACGGGGAATCGGGAACCGGTAAAGAGCTGGTCGCCCATGCATTGCATCGCCATAGTCCACGAGCTAAGTCACCATTTATTGCTCTGAATATGGCAGCGATCCCCAAAGATCTGATTGAATCTGAACTGTTTGGTCATGAAAAAGGGGCGTTTACCGGGGCTAACTCGGTGCGTCAGGGCCGGTTTGAACAGGCCGATGGCGGCACACTGTTTTTAGATGAAATTGGTGATATGCCACTGGATGTTCAGACCCGACTGCTGCGAGTACTGGCCGATGGGCAGTTCTATCGTGTTGGTGGTTATGCTCCGGTGAAGGTGGATGTCCGAATCATTGCAGCTACCCACCAGAACCTGGAATTGCGGGTTCAGGAAGGCAAATTCCGTGAGGACTTGTTCCATCGTCTGAACGTTATCCGTATCCATCTGCCTCCGCTACGGGAACGCCGCGAAGATATTCCACGGCTGGCCCACTATTTCCTGCAAATTGCAGCGCGGGAACTGGGAGTAGAAACCAAGATTTTGCATCCGGAAACCGAAGCAGCACTGACCCGTCTGCACTGGTCCGGTAACGTCCGACAGCTGGAAAACACCTGCCGCTGGTTGACAGTGATGGCGGCCGGCCAGGAAGTTCTGATTCAGGATCTTCCACCAGAGTTGTTTGAGACCAGCACCCCGGAAACCCCGGTTCAGTCGTCTCCTGATAGCTGGGCAACTTTGCTGGCCCAATGGGCTGACAGAGCGTTACGTTCCGGTCATCAGAATCTGCTGTCTGAAGCTCAGCCAGAGATGGAGAGAACGCTACTGACTACAGCCCTGCGTTATACCCAGGGACATAAGCAGGAAGCAGCCCGTCTGTTAGGCTGGGGAAGAAATACCCTGACCCGTAAACTTAAAGAACTGGGCATGGAATAACGTATTGCTGGTAGTTCACTGGCCCGCAGACACTGTCTGCGGGCTTTTTTATTATATAACCCGTGAAAACTGTTGCTGTCGCCTGGCAGCTCTCAGATAGCGGTCAAAACACATGCAGATATTACGGATTAACAACCTGCCACGTGCCGTTACCTGCAACCGGCGTTGTTCCAGCGTCACCAGGCCATCATCAATAAATGGGCTGAGCAGTCGCAGGTCCTCAGCAAAATAGTCTTCAAAGACTATCCCCCACAGCTGTTCTGTAGAGGCGAAATCCAGCCGGAACTGGCAGATCAGGGCCTTAATTACATCGCGCCGCAGACAGTCATCCTGACTCAGACTAACCCCTCGCCACAAGCCTATGCCCTCTGCAGTAACACTCTCCTGCCACTGATTAAGCACTTTGAAATTCTGGGCATAGCTGTCACCAATCATACTAATGGCAGAAACCCCTAATCCCAGTAAATCGGTGTTACCGTGGGTGGTATAGCCCTGAAAATTACGGTGCAGCACCCCGTTTTTCTGAGCTATCGCCAGTTCATCTTCCGGTAAGGCAAAATGATCCATCCCGATAAACTGGTATCCACCGCCGGTCAGCGTGGCGATAGTATCCTGCAGAATCACCAGTTTCTGGCGAGCATCCGGTAAATCTGCCGCGTTAATTTTACGCTGAGCAGCAAACATCTCCGGCATATGAGCATAATTAAACACGCTGAGGCGGTCCGGACGCAGGGAGAGAATTTTTTGCAGGGTAAACGCAAAACTTTCCGGGGTCTGTTTGGGCAACCCGTAGATCAGGTCAATATTCCCTGAGATAAAGCCCAGTGATTTCGCCCGCTCCATCAGCGCAAAGATAAACTCTTCATCCTGTTCCCGGTTTACCAGCCGCTGAACCTGCTTATTGAAATCCTGCACCCCCATGCTCAGCCGGTTAAACCCTTCGCTTTTCAGATGATCCAGTACATCCAGTTCAATTTCCCGTGGGTCCAGTTCCAGCGACATTTCGGCGTCAGCTGAGAAAGTAAAATGTTGCCTGAGCAGCCCTGTCAGCCGTGATATCTGAGCCGTTGTCAGGAATGTCGGGGTACCTCCGCCCCAGTGCATCTGAACGACCGTACGCTGGCGAAACAACGGCGCTCTGCTTCGAATTTCTGCCTCTAAAGCATCCAGATAACGATCCGCCTTATGGGCCTGGCGTGTCACCTGTTTATTACAACCACAGAAATAGCAAAGCCGGTGACAAAACGGGATATGCAGGTACAGGGAAAGTGGGCGTTGCGGGTAGCGGTTCACTGCCGCCAGGAAATGAGTTTCGCTATAGCTTTCATCGAATTCCAGCGCCGTCGGATAAGAGGTATAACGCGGGCCGGAGTAATTATATTTTTCGATTAATGACTGGTCCCACTCGATACGTGGTAATGACATGTTCACTCCTTCCGTTGACGGGGTCTGAAAGAAGTTCGCGATATTCCGGATAACGGGGAGGTTTTTCTGCGACGCAACCGCGATTTCAATCGTGACAGGCGACGTAGTTTAGCGAATAACAGCAGGAGAAAACACGCATACAACAGCGCTAAAATTGATCCTGGCCAAAACATAATGAAATATTCCAGGCTGGGGCACAGTACTTTGCTCTGTGCCCGGCCAATGAGGTTAGTTACCCTTCAGTAAGCGGTACATATCCTCTTCTGCTTCGGTATCTTCAGCATCGCTGTCATCGTCAAGATCGATGCCGAGTTTTTCCATCAATACTTCAATACGATCCAGGGTGCTGTCGAGCCATGCCTGATCTTCCGCTGGTAATTTCTCACCATTTTCCAGCCGGTCAAGCAGGGAATCAAGACGCTCGCTATTTTCCAGTGCTGCGAGTTCGTCGCGTGCACTCAATGCCGGGGCAGTTTCACGACGTTTCACTACTGGTTTTGCTGCAACGGCACCGTCAGCAATCAGTGGTACAGGTTTCTTACTACCCAGTCGTGGGTCAGCAGCATCTTTTGAGCCACGACCGCCCTGACCCTGCTTCGCTTCCGGGTTACTACGGTTCCCCGTGGCCAGGCCTTTGTGCTTTTTCTGACGCTGGCGCTCACGGCCTTCTATATTCAGTTCGGCGCGGGTTTTGCGTTTAGCAGGCTTAGCGCCCGGGGTTCTCGCAGGTTGTTTCATGGTGTTCAGTCTCAACTGTTTTTCTTTAGTATAGAATTACGGCGAAATCTAGCAGAAACCAGCACAAGAAAAAAGCGACAGCTTACGCTGTCGCTTATTTCATACTTTCTGTAATTCAGAAAGTCATGTATCTCACATCCGGTTAAGATACTCATCTTATCCATCAGATTCATTCCGTCCTGCTACCTTTTCCCTGGCAGGTTCTGCTCTTTATCCTTTCCCTGAGCCTTAACTTCCCTCAACCTCTCCCTGAGTGACGTGTAATGTAGTTGATTTTGACGATTCTGCAAGGCAGAAAAGAGAGCAAAAATGCATTCTTTTTCACGAATTAATATAGAGTTATGATATTTAAAATAAATTTTAATAGTTATCATTTTTTTTCAGTCATTGTCTGAAATGGCAATAGCCGATCTCTCACAAGGTTTGTCGATGCTCAGGGCGCAGGCACTTTCCCGCTATAACAGGTATACTGCGGGCATTATCCTGAATTTATATGCGGAGTTCGACCTTGTCTGGATGGAATTATCACGTCACCCATTTTGTCACCAGCGCCCCGGACATTCGCCATCTGCCCACAGACAGTGGAGTGGAAGTGGCGTTTGCCGGGCGTTCTAATGCCGGAAAATCGAGTGCATTAAACACATTAACCAACCAGAAGTCTCTGGCGCGTACCAGTAAAACGCCTGGCCGTACTCAGCTCATTAACCTGTTTGAGGTGGCTGATGGCATCCGTCTGGTTGACCTGCCCGGTTATGGCTATGCCGAAGTCCCGGAAGAGATGAAACTTAAATGGCAGCGCGCATTAGCAGAATACCTGCAAAAACGTGATTCTCTTAAGGGGCTGGTTATCCTGATGGATATTCGCCATCCGATGAAAGATCTGGATCAGCAAATGGTGCAATGGGCTGTTACCAGCCATATCCCGGTGCTGGTGTTGCTGACAAAAGCCGATAAGCTGGCGTCAGGTGCCCGGAAAAAGCAACTGAATACGGTCCGTGAAATGAGCCAGGCTTTTGAAGGTGATGTTCAGGTCGAGTATTTTTCATCTCTGAAGAAACTGGGCGTAGATAAACTTAGCCAGAAACTGGATGACTGGTTCAGCGCTTATTCGACTACTGTCGGAAATTCTGCACCAGAAGAGTCATAACCTGAGTAAATTATCAGGTTAATTAAGAAATAAATTCTTACCATAAAAAACGCCCCGTTCACCGAGATGAACGGGGCGGCTAACAATCAGCCAAATCCGATTACGTGAAGTAAAAGGTCTGAAAGATAGAACATCTTACCTCTGTACCCTACGACTGAAAATGTACCTGATTTTTACCGGTCAATAAAGCCTTTTCTCAGCATTTTTTTAGTAATTTTGATGTTTTATTTCTATAGAAATCACAAAAAAACATTTAGCTTCTTGTCAAAAACCATAATAAATGCTTATACCTCATAAAAAACAATAATTTCCCCAGACTCAGTTAAAAAGGCTTTCTAAAATAACGATTTATCGCCTTTCCTGTCGCCGAAAAAGATTAAAACACTGTCAGTTTCTTTAAAATACAAAATTGCAAGGCAATGAAAAAAAAGGAATTATCTTAACTAACCCTGAAAAATTCTGTCTGATAATCAGATTTATTAAAGAAAAATATTTTTCCAATTTAATAGCTGCTCATTTGTAGCAAAACGTAAAGTGTTATTTCGGGTAAAAAAGTAACAATTAATTAACGTTATTGTTTTTTATTGTCTGTTTTGCTGTATAGTGCAGTCCCTTTCACTAACGCCTTGCGATTAAAATGTATCCTGTTGATTATAAAATAATTAAAAAGCCACTCTTTCCAGGTATCTTTTTGGTTAATAATCCAACAGAAGAATAACATGCTCATTTCGGCGGCGATAAGGTGGCGTTCAATAATAATTAAAACGCATTAAAGTGGGGGTTGGTATAAAAGAAAACTTTAATCACGGGGCGTAATTTTGTGGGCTAGCTCTAAAATTTGAATAATTAAATTAATCTGAGCACGATATTCCAAAACAATTTTTCGCATCACTCATAAAGTTAAATTCCCTTACACCTAATAAGAATAATTATCATGAAAAAAAATAAAGCAGTGCGCAATACTCACAAAAAGACACTAATGATGAGCCTGTTCATACTTGGTGCCTCTGCTTACCCGGCCATCAGCTATTCTGCGGATGCCTTAAGCTATGATTCCCCCTGGATGTTTGGCGACTGGGGCGGTACCCGTTCACAACTCAAAGATGAAGGTATCGATTTTCAGGTCAATTACACGATGGAATCTGCGTCGAATCTGGCGGGTGGTTACGATAAATCGACCACGGCCCGCTACAGTGATCAGTGGGCTTTTGGGGTTAATCTGGACCTGGAAAAGCTGCTGAACTGGAACGACACCGAATTTCAGATGACCATCACAAACCGTGACGGACAAAATGTCTCGGATCAGGTGGGTGACCCACGAGCTCCTATGTTGTCTTCCGTTCAGGAAGTCTATGGCCGTGGCCAGACCTGGCGCCTGACTCAGTTCTGGTTAAGAAAAGGTTTCTTTGACCACACCCTGGACGTAAAAGCCGGTCGTGTTACTGTCGGTGAAGACTTTGACACCATGGACAGTAAATTCCAGAACCTTGCGTTCGGTGGCGGACAGGCCGGTAACTGGCGTGGTGATCACTGGTATAACTGGCCGGTATCTCAGTGGGGTGGCCGGGTAAAACTTAACATCACTCCCGAAGTATTTATGCAGGTCGGTTTCTACAACCAGAACCAGTATAACTACGATCGTGGCGATGGTTTCCGGTTCGAATTCAGCCCGACCTCCGGCAACCTGGTTCCGGTAGAACTAGGCTGGGCACCAAAACTGGGGCCTGAAGGCCTGCCGGGTAACTACCGTATTGGTTATTACTACTCCTCAACGCATGATAATGTCTATGGTTCCTGGGGCAATGGTGGCTATAGCGATACCGCGCATTCTTACGGCGGCTACCTGCTGGCACAACAACAGCTGACCAGCTGGCACGGCGACGCAAAACGTGGTTTAACCCTGGCCGTTCAGGCAGTAATGAATGACCATAAAACCTCGAAAACCGATAACTATCAGTCAGTTTCTCTGGTATGGAAAGGGCCGTTCGATGCCCGTCCTGATGATGAAATCGGTGTCGGTGCCAGCCGTATTCACGTTAACTCCAGCTATACACGGATGTTAACTGATGAAAACCGTTTCTACGGTGCCAACAGCTACGAAAGCCCGACTTACCTGCCGGTACAGAAAGGCGCTGAATACGACTATGAAGTGTACTACAACGTTCAGGCCACCAAATGGCTGCAGGTTCGTCCAAACCTGCAATATGTGACCTCACCAGGTGCCGTCAGCCGGGTGCAGAACGCGTTTATCGGTGGTATTTCTGCCAACGTCAATTTCTAATCTTGTCTGAACGGAAAGGCTGCAATAGCAGCCTTTCCGTATCACAATCTTCCTCCCGGCGTTACACTGGATATCCGATACACTTTGCTACAGCAGGCAGATTTATTTAGCCGGTCAGCAACAGGTCAACATCAGAATATCCTGAGGGAGGCACGGCAGTGCAATCAGCGAACAACAGAGTCCGGATAGTAAATACACAGACACTTTCTGATGACTGGTATCTGCTCAAAAAATACACTTTTGATTATCAGCGCCGGGATGGTGAGTGGCAACGTCTGCATCGTGAAGCTTATGACCATGGCGATGGCGCAGCACTGCTGTTATATAACCGTGAACGTCAGTCGGTTGTTCTTACCCGCCAGTTTCGCCTGCCGGCATTTGTGAATGGCAGCGACGGGATGCTGATTGAAGTTGCCGCTGGCTTACTCGAAGGTGAACAGCCGGAAGAGAGGATTCGTAAAGAGGCTGAAGAAGAAACCGGCTACCGGATAGACAAGGTTGAGAAAGTGTTTGAAGCCTGGATGAGCCCCGGTTCAGTAACCGAGAAACTGCATCTGTTTGTGGCAGAATATCAGCCAGCAGATCAGGTAAGCACTGGCGGTGGATTACAGGAAGAAGGTGAGGATCTGGAAGTCCTTGAGATGAGCTTCAGTGAAGCTTTACAGGCGATGAAATCCGGCGCAATTAACGATGCTAAAACCATTATGTTGCTACAGTATGCGGCACTTAATCAGCTGATTTAACAGTGATGATTTATGTTGTCTGCCGGAAAGGGTCTCCGGCAGACAACGCGGGTTCAGATTAAACCAGTACGTTTTTCAACAGATGATTTGCCAGCCGCAAACTTAACGCAGCCCCGGTGAGAGTTGGATTCATACAGGATGCCGAAGGCATCACGCTGGTTCCGGCAATGTACAGGTTCGGGTGATCATGGGTCCGGCAATCAGAATTCACCACCGAATTTTTCGGGTCATCGCCCATGATGGTGGTTCCCATAATATGCTGGCGATCCTGATAATTGGTGTCGATTTTCAGCACATCGCCCCCCAGTAATTTTGCAAAATTCGCAAAATCTTTCAGCCCTGCTTCTTTCCCTGCCTGCCAGTAATCGGTCACGCTGTACGATATTTCCGGTAGCGGAATTCCAATTGCATCAGTTTTGGTTTTACTGGGAACGACCCGGTTTTCCGGCAATGGCACTGTCTCAAAATCAATGGCGAAGTTCAGCGAACGGGCTGACAGCTTACGCAGTTGCTCATCCAGTTCTGAACCTAATACCCCTTTACTAATCAGCCCGGAAGCATAATCAGCGGTTGGCACGGTATTACGCACTTTGATTTTATAGCTCGGGAACGT
Source organism: Tatumella citrea (assembly GCF_002163585.1). Taxonomy (NCBI): domain Bacteria; kingdom Pseudomonadati; phylum Pseudomonadota; class Gammaproteobacteria; order Enterobacterales; family Erwiniaceae; genus Tatumella; species Tatumella citrea. Next base: position 4,435,272 of record NZ_CP015579.1, on the reverse strand, counting down.
TTTTCTGAACTCACCATCACGGTTGTTTAGATAGACCAGTAATTCTGTTGGTCCCTGCCCCGGCCAGACATCCTCGGCCATCATAAAGTTCATACTAATGCCGGTGTGACCCATCAGATTACGGCCGACCTGATCAGAAGAGTTGGCAATACCATTCGGATATTTTTCTGAGGTAGACATCAGCAATAATTTCGGTGATTCAATCCCATAGGCAGCCACAATAAACAGATTTGCTGTCAGGGAATGCTCAGAACCATCAGGCTTTTTATACCAGATACGGGTGATTTTACCGTTGTCATCCGCTTCTATTTTATACACCACCGAATTGTCCAGCAGCTTAGCACCCAGCCGTTCTGCCTGATCGATATGCATTGAACCATCATATTTGGCACCAATCGGGCACACCGGGTTGCAGTTATTATTGCCTGCACATACCGGACGATTGCCCCAGGGGCGGGTCGCCCTGCCATTTGGTTCCAGCACCGGGTTATAACCGCCTTTACCAAGCAACTCGCTCAGCCGGTCAAACATATAACTGGTAGGTAAGCCCGGCATCGGGAAAGGTTTAGAGCGTGGAGGCCAGGGTTTACCACCGTGCCCGCTCTCGTCCTGTCCATCGACTCCTGACACTCCCAGTGCATGCTCTGCTTCGCAATACCAGGGTTCCAGTTCGTCGTAACCAAACGGCCAGTCTCTGCCATGTCCGTACAACGTCTTCAATTTAAAATCGTTTGGAATCATCCGCCACAAAGCGGAACCAAAGTGCCATGTGGTTCCGCCAACGACACGCAGGTATTTAGTCGGGTATTTTACCGGCCCGACCTGTTGCAGGTAGTTGCCGTAAGTGGAAGGTACATGAGGTAAATCAGGATACGGCGAGCCGACACCCTGCAATTTCATATTAGTGAGTGACATCTTGAACGGTGAGTTTCTGAAACGGTCAACGATTTGCTGGCGTGTAACACGTGGGCCCGCCTCAACAATAATCACTGATTTTCCGGCAGCAGACAGCTGAGTCGCCAGTAGCCCGCCCATCACTCCGGAACCAATAATAATTACTTCTGCATCTACGTTATTCTGACTCATACAGCCGGCCCCTGGTGTGCGGGTTTATTGTCAACGGCAGCCCAGGAAATCGGGCCACTGCCATAGGTTGGAACCACAAGAACGCCACTGGTGGGCACATACATCATCGCGTCTGCATATGCGATAAGTTCCAGTTTCTCGTCGTTGCCTACCACTCCGGTGTACCAGGCAGAAATGACCTGACCTGCTGCCTGTCGTAAATCTGTTCCGACGGCATTTTTTTGAAGAAAATCATCAATGTTTTGATACTTTCCTGGCTGAATATCCTGTTTAAGCAATGCCAGCTTCTGATCAAATTTTTCATCATGGCGATGCAATGCATCGTAGTAACGCTGAGCCAGAATTGGGTTCACCCGGCGATTAACCAGAAATTCAGATAACGGGATAAAACCACTGTCCTGCAGTTCTGCTGCTGCTGCACGAAAAGAAGGAAACAGTGAACCACATAACCCGGCAACCGACAGAATGCCCATACCCTGCAGCAGACGACGGCGTGAAACCCCGGAAGGATGGCGATTATTTGCTGTCATTTTTTCCCCCTTCTGCGAACTGCAGTCACGATCAGGCCCAGAATCACCAGCACAATCAATGCACCGATAGCTAACACTGCCGGATTTGACAGATAAGCAATGGCCGGTACAGGCCCGCCTTCACGAACTGTTTTCACCTGATCGGCAGTGACAGTCAGTGAGGCATTTCCGTAATTTTTTAAGACATAGTTAGCCACATCTGCAACTTGCTGATCATTGAGCCGGTCAACAAACGAAGCTGCAGGTCCGAATGCTGGCATCGCAACATACTGGCCGTCGGCGTGACGGCGGACACCAAACAGAATGGTCGCAATCAGGTTGTCCGGCTGTGCGGCACCGGTTGCACTGTTGTGGAATAACGAAGGATAAAACTGGCTGCCTTCACCGTTGGCCTGGTGGCAGTTAGCACAGCTGTTACTGAACACGACCCAGCCGGCATCCGGATGATCGGTCGCGCGCATGGCGGCCTCACTGTCTGAAGGCGCACCCTGAGTAAAACGTGATTCCGTAGCTGTGGCGCCCGAGGCGGGAACCTGTTTCAGCCAGGCAACAATGGCATGCAAATCATCATCGCTAAGGTGTTGCAGGCTGTTCTCAATGGCTTCTGCCATAGGGCCCGCGGCCTGAGCTTTACCGGCAACATGACCTGTTTTCAGGTACTGAAACAGCTGGTCATCGCTCCAGCTACCAATACCGGCAGTTTTATCAGAAGTGATATTAGGAGCATACCAGCTACCCACCTGCCCGCCGGATAAAGCCAGGTCATTTTTCTGACCCATCAGGAAATTACGAGGAGTATGGCAGGCATCACAGTGCTCCAGCACATTGACCAGGTAATCACCCCGGTTTAGCTGAGCTGATTTCTGGCTATCCGGAGTGAAACGCTGCTGGCTGGCAAACAGCATATTCCACAACGCCATACTGCTACGAATTGAGAACGGAAACGGAAGCTTTGTGGCCGGAGCCGGAGTATCAACCGGCTGAACCCCGTGCATAAAATACTGATACAGCGCATGAATATCACTGTCAGTCATTTTACTGTACGAGGTATAAGGCATTGCCGGATAAAGATGGTCGCCCTGTGCGTTAACTCCCTCTCTGACCGCCCGGGCAAATTGTTGTTCGGTATAATTACCAATGCCGGCTGTCACTGACGGGGTAATGTTGCTGGCGATAATATTGCCCATTGGTGAGGCAATCGCATAGCCCCCCGCCATAGCAGCTCCGCTTGTCGGGGAGTTATGACAGGCTCCACAGTCCGCGGCCACTGATAAATATTTTCCTTGCTCAATTATCGTCGATGCTGAAGGGGTGTCTGCAGCCTGCACAGCTTTCCCCGAGAACACCGAGAGCCCGATAATTAAAGCCAGACTCGTTGGTCTCACTTTTACACTCCTGCTCATAGCTTCAGTTATAAATCAAATACCGCACGCCTCTCCCGACTTTTCAGGCACAGAACTGAACGGAAAATAAAAAACTAAGGTATTGTTATTTAATATAAATAATAAAAGTCGTCGGTTATTTTAAAAATAATAAAGAGACCAGCCCTGCTGCAATTAGTGGCCCTACCGGTACTCCTTTGAAAAAGGCAACGCCGATAATGGTACCTACCAGTAATCCCCCGACAATTCCGGGCTGGGCTGACAGAAAAGTGACACCCCGTCCGCCGACCCACGAAACAAAAATACCAATCACGATGGCAGCCAGGGATTTCCAGTCCGCCAGGGTGCGTATCAGTGAACGCAGTGTCATATCTCCGCTGGCCAGCGGGGCAATGACCCCAATCGTCAGGATGATGATGCCAATCGTCACCCCCTGGGTTTCAATAAACGGAAAGAACCGGGACAGCGGAGTAATTTTGATCAGGAACAGGGCAACTACGGCATACACAACAGCCATATTGTGACCCACCATTCCCAGCACACCGATCAGCAGCAGTAGCAGGTAAGGAAGCAGACTATTCACTCTCTTCCCCTGCCAGAAACGCCAGTGCTTTCGCAAAAAAATCCGGGCTGCCAAAATTGCCTGATTTCAGAGCCAGGGCAAGCGGCTGGTCTCCGGTGGTTTGTAATACCGGTACGCCAGGATCAATCTCTTTTCCGACGGCCAGATGACCGAGCGACAATGCACTGACTACCGCGCCTGAGGTTTCACCCCCGCCAACCACCAGTCGGCGGACACCGGCATCCACCAGCAATCTGGCTGTTTCGCCAAACAGATTTTCCAGGGCCGCAGACGTCGCCTGCTGGCCATATTTTTTCTGGCTGGCCGCGACTTCCTCCGGTGTTCCGGAAGAGTAAATCAGCGGGGCCTGCCCCTGGTGACTGAGAATAAATTCCACCAGTGTTCCGGCATTTATCTGGCCTTCCATCACCTGGTCCACAGAGACAGCAAGTACTGCCGCCTGCTGGCTGTGTTTCTCAATCTGTCCCAGTGTCGCACCGGAACAACTGCCCACCAGAATAGCTTCCGGGCCATGAATGGCAGGCAATGAGCCATCAGACGGCTTCGCCTGGCCTTCACGAATAAAATTATGTGGTAACCCGGAGGCAATCGCCGATCCCCCGGATAGCAGTGGTAACCCGGCACAGGCCAGGCCAATTTCAGCCAGGTCATGGTCAGTTATTGCATCTGTCACAACCAGCCGGGGACCTTCTGTTCCCAGGCGGGTCAGTTGAGATTTTATCTCTGCAGCTCCTGAACAGACGGTCTGCCAGGGAATATGGCTGACAGGAGTCGTGGACTGAGCACTCAGCAACCGGCGAATATCGGCATCTTTCATCGGAGTCACCGGATGATGCTGCATTCCTGATTCATTCAGCAGTTTGTCATGGACAAACAAGTGCCCCTGATACAGGGTGCGGCCCAGAGCAGGAAACGAAGGGCAGACCACAATACTTTTAGCCGATAAGTGGCTGGCCAGGGCATCCAGTACCGGGCCAATGTTTCCCTGAGCAGTAGAGTCAAAGGTCGAACAATACTTAAAGACGATTTGCTGACAACCCTGAGCCTGTAACCAGCGACAGGCAGCCAGCGACTGACTGACCGCCAGTTCAGCCGCTACCGAACGACTTTTCAGGGCAACTACCCCGGCATCAATTGACGGATCAGCCGGAGCAGTTGGCACTCCCAGGTATTGAGCGGTTTTCAGACCACCTTCACCATTTAAGCCACGGGCCAAAGTGACTGCAATATCACTCGCCCCCGTAAAATCATCCGCGATAACCCCAATCAACATGCCTGCCGTCCTCAGAGAAAATTAACCATAGAATTGTTTTTTTAATGCGTTTACTGCAGCGTGTGGCGCCGTCAGCACACGGGTTTTGACCTTTTCACTCACGGCTTCCAACGCCCGCGACGTAGAAAAATGGGCCAGCATAATGGCATCACATTCAGCCAGTTCAGGTGCGCGTTCAGCCACCAGACGGTTATGCTGTTCTGCATCTCCCTGACGCAGCAGATCTATGGCATCAGCCACCACCAGTGTTTTCAGGGTGGCATTGCTGTTTTGTTGCCTGGCATATTCCGCAAATTCAGCTTCCATCGTGATCACCGACGGTGCAAACGTCGCCAGCATGCCAATGTTTTTGCCTGCCTGAAGAGCTTCGGCGAACATCGCTTCATTAGGCTTCAGTACCGGAATTGGTAACTCTCTGGCCATTTGCTCTATCGCAGGGCCAAATGCTGAACAAGTGACCAGTATGGCCGATGCATTGCAGGCGTAACCGTAGCGACCAAATTTAACAAACCTATCACATAACTCTGCAGAGAGTTCTTTTTCTTTCGCCCGATCAATGGTTAGCCCGTCATCCAGCAAATTAACCAGTTCAGCTTCCGGCCATAACTCTTTAAACGCGCTGTGAACCGGTGCCATAGCTACCGGGGTCGCATGAAGTAAAACGATCCGATGCGTCATTAACTCCTCCGTCATCCGGGTTTCATCAGCAGATTACTGATGATTTCGCGGTCAATACTACTGTAAAGACGAAATGTAATGGCTTACAAAATAGTTATTATAGTGATGAACCTCACAAAAATATATGAACAGGATGTTAATTTATCATTAAACAGCACAGATTATAAGCACTGACTTGTAAACGCTTACATTTCGGGTAACTTCCGGAAACCTGTTGCCTTTAAGGATGAATATTTCACTATGACGGTATCTCTTACTCCCGCGCCTCAGGAAAAATCAACAGAGATTCCTGTGAGCCAGTCCCGCCCGGCCAGCACTGTACCGCATCAGTTTCGTGACCTGCTGGCTCTGGATGATTTCGAGCGCCACGCCAGACGTCGGTTGCCACCCATGATTTATCAGTATGTTGCCGGCGGTGTTGAAACCGGGCGCGGTATTGCCGCGAATTTCGAGGCCTACCAGCAATACACCTTTTTGCCGCGAATGTTCCGTGACGTATCGGGACGCGATCAGGGCACTGAACTGTTCGGCAAGCGCTGGCGCCACCCGTTTGGTATTGCACCGTTAGGTGGCGCCTCATTCGTGTCATACCGCGCCGACATTAATCTGGCCCGGGCGGCTAAAGCTATGGATGTTCCGATGATTCTCAGTGCATCTTCGCTGATTCGTCTGGAAGATGTGATTGCTGAAAATCCCGATGCCTGGTTTCAGGCATACCTGGCCGGCGATCAGCCGCGTATTGACCGTTTGCTTGATCGGGTCGAACAGGCTGGATACCGGACTCTGGTGGTGACCGGTGACACTCCAATGCTGGGAAACCGCGAACACAACACCCGCAGCGGTTTTAGTATGCCAATTAAAATTACCCCGAAAGTCATGTGGCAAAGCGCCACCAGCCCGCGCTGGCTATTGGGAACTGTGGCACAAACTTATCTGCGCCACGGAGCACCGCATTTTGAAAATACCGATGCCGAACGCGGCCCGCCGATGATGTCGAATAAAGTCCGCAATACCAACGCCCGCGACAAGCTTAGCTGGACGCATGTTGAAGCGATCCGCAGACGCTGGAAGGGGAATCTGGTGATTAAAGGGCTGATGACCCCGGCAGACGTATTTATGGCCAGGGACTGTGGGGCCGATGCTGTCATCCTGTCTAACCATGGCGGCCGACAGCTGGATTACACCGTACCGCCGCTACACACATTGCCGGAAATTGCCGCCGGGAAAGGCCAGATGAAGGTGATTATCGACAGTGGCATCCGTCGCGGTACCGATGTTATGAAAGCCATGGCCCTGGGGGCTGACTTTGTGTTTCTTGGCCGGCCATTTTTATACGCCAGTGTTATCGGTGCAGCACCCTGCATTGAACATGCGATGCATATTTTGCGCGATGAAATAGACCGCGATATGGCACTAATCGGCGTCAGAAATCCTGCAGAACTGGATAAGAGTTACCTGAGGCGCGGGCCATGGTTTGATAAAGATCTGTAACTGGTTGCAGCCTGCCGTTCACTTCAAACGGCAGGCTGTGCATTCGGCTATTTCTGCGGTGCGCTGCCGGTACTGCCACGAATAATCAGTTGAGGGGTGACACTGGTGAGCGGCTGAGTGTGACCATCCTGTAGTGACGACAGTAAATATTCTGCGGCCAGCCGGCCAATCTCCGCCAGATCCACTCGCATGGTGGTTAACGGATGCTCGAGATGTTCTGCATATTCGTAATCATTAAAACCGGTAATCGAAATATCATTAGGGATACGCAGATAACGCTCCCTCGCAGCGCGCATTGCACCGAAAGCCAGTAAATCATTCCCGCAAATCACCGCCGTTGGCGGGCGCGGGCCATCCAGCAAACGGAACATTGCCTGCCGGGCTTCATTCATGGTGAATGCATTGTCCACACAGTTTTCAGGATCCAGCGATAATCCGGCGTCTTGCAAACCCTGCCGGATACCTTCCAGCCGTTCGGACAATCGATCATTGGAGGGCGGGCTGCCAAAAATCACAGCGAAATTACGGTGTTGCAGATCCAACAGATGTTGCAACAACTGGCGTGATGCCAGAATGCTGTCATAACCGACACTTGGCCGGTGCTGGTCGATAGAAAACGCCTGGATATAAGGGATTTGTTGCTGCTCCAACCGTTCCCATAACCGTGGATGATGGGTATGCCCGACCAGCATTAACGCATCAACACCGTACTCCAGCAGCTTGTTAACTTCATTAAGCTCAATATCCATATCAAAACCGGAATTTGCCAACAACAAGGTATACCCCTGCTGATGAATCATCTTCTGGAACGCATCAATTGAGCGGGAAAAAGTTTCTATTGCCAGCGTGGGTACCACTGCACCAATCGTCATGCTTTTGCGGGATGCCAGGGTTCTCGCGGCACGGTTAATCACATAGCCGAGTTCTTTGCAGGCTCTTTCAACAGCTTCCCTGCGTGATTCCCTGACCGTAGCACTGCCATTCAGTACCCGGGACACTGTCGCCGTTGATACGCCGGATAACCGGGCAACATCTTCCAGAGAGACACGTGTCGTATTCGGTTTATCAGCCATGATAAATCTCCTAAAAAGTGATGCTCGCCACAAAATTAACACAGAAACCGGTCATCACTTTGAAAGCGCTTACTTTCACCTTGACTGATTCTTGTAATCGCTTACTTTTACGCAATGTTAACAGTGTAGATGAATGTATTAGAACACTGTTATTAAATTTTACCATTTATTAACAGAATTGTGGTTATTCACCACAGCCTGTACTCCTGCATATAAAAGCCACACCACGACAGGCAAACTGACGGGTGATAATTGTAAAGGAAAATCGCATGCGCAAGTACCCAAAAATACGCTGGCTGATGATACTTTTCTGCTTCTTCGCCATCGCAATCAACTATATCGATCGCATCAATCTGGCCATTGCCGCACCACATATCAAAAAAGATCTCGGCCTGGATGATGCATCAATGGGGTTGATCCTCGGTGCCTTCTTCTGGACTTATGCGCTGATGCAAATTCCGGCCGGTCGGATTATCGACCGGCTTGGCACCCGCATCGGTCTGGCCGTTGCCGTCGGCTGGTGGTCACTGTTCACTGTGTTCACCGCTTTTGGTCGTGGATTCACCTCCATTTTTATCTCCCGTCTGTTGCTCGGTGTCGGTGAGTCCGGCGGTAACCCGGGGTGTGCCAAAGTCGTTGCCTCCTGGTTTGCCAAAAAAGAGCGGGCCACCGCCAGCGGTATTTTTGATGCCGGTCCGCGGGCCGGCAGCGCCCTGGCACTACCGCTGGTTGCCTGGCTTATCAGTACCTGGGACTGGGAAACCTCGTTTGTCGTCACCGGGGCTATCGGTCTGGTGTGGGTAGTTATCTGGCTGATGTTCTACCGGGATCCGGAAGAAAAACAGGGCCTGGATGAAACCGAACGGCAAAATCTGCTGGAAGACCGGAAAATGGTGGTTTCGCGCCCCGATGAAAAAATTAAACTCTGGTCATTGTTCCGTCATCGCACCGTCTGGGGCATGATGATTGGTTTCTTCTGCATGAACTTTGCTACCTACTTCTTCGTGACCTGGTTCCCGACGTATCTGACAATGTCGCAAGGGTTTTCGCTGAAAGAACTGGGTACTCTGGGAGCAATTCCGGCGCTGATGGGGATCCCTGGCAGTTTGCTGGGAGGGATCACTTCCGACTGGCTGTATAAAAAAGGCTTCAGTCTGACCACCGCCCGTAAAACCTGTTTAATCGCGGGAATGCTGCTCTCTTCAGTCATTGCTTTTGCGGCCTTTACTTCAAACATAACCGTCATTCTGACACTGTTTTCCCTGACTTACGCCGGACTGGCTTTTACCGCTTCAAATATCTGGACATTGCCTGCCGATGTGGCACCGGCTTCAGGCTATGTGGCTACCCTGGGAGGGATTCAGAATTTTGCCGGAAACCTGGCAGGCATTGTCACAGCGTCGTTCACCGGATTTATGCTGAGTGTCAGCCACGGCTCATTTGTGGTGCCGTTAGTGGTTGCTGGCGGAATCTGCATATTTGGCGCGGTCACCTTTATGTTCATTATGGGTAAGGTGGAACCTCTAAAGATTGACAGTCACGATCAAACCGACTTCGTCGTATCACAGCCGGGTAACTCTCACTGAATTCGATGAAACATAATGATCAGTAAACTCATAATTTGTGACACGTTATCACTGGTAGTCCGGCGATTTTAGCGAGACAACTAAAGCAGAATCACGGGTCAGCGACACCAACGGGCAAAGGAGTTGCCCGACTGACTGAAGGCGATGCCATTCCTGCAAGTGATAGCCTTTCGAAAAGAAATTCCGCAGCAGTTCAGATACCGGTCTGCCGGATAAAGGACTGTCGTTAACCAACGTCGAGGTTTTGAATGAAAAAGATGTTATTCACTGCGGCCCTGCTCGGCCTGTGTTCCGCGTCTGCCAACGTTTTTGCACAACAACAGGATTATGTTTACATCTCTAACGCTGACAGCGGCACAGTCTCCGGCTGGTCTCTGGATAAAAACAGCCAGAAAATGCAGCCTGTCGGTACCTGGACTGCAGCCAAAAAAGTTATGCCGCTGGTCGTTTCTCCGGATAAAAAGACACTGTATGCCGCGATTCGTAGCAAACCCTATCGGGTGATGAGCTGGCATATTGAGGCAGACGGAAAACTGACACCCGCCGGTGAAACCCCGCTTCAGGAAAGTATGGCCTACATCTCTCTGGATAAAACCGGTCACTTTTTACTGTCAGCCTCCTATGGCGGGGACCTTTTTACAATAAACCGTATCAATGATCAGGGACAGGTTGAGTCGCCTCCGGTACAGATTGTCCATACCGGCAAGCGCGCACATTGTATTCAGACTGACCCGACAAATCATTTTTTATATGTCTCACTGTTGGGTGCTGACCAGTTCCTGCAATTTCATTTCGACCCGCAAAGCGGCAAGGTCACCCCTGCTACCCCACCGGCAGTGAATATTCAGCATGAAGCCGCCATTGGTCCGCGCCATTTTGTGTTTGCCCCCCACAACTCTGCCGACGGTAACCGTTATATCTATCTGCTGACCGAAATGGCCGGCAATATTCAAAAACTGAAAATCAATAAAGACGGTACCGTCACTCCGGAAGAAGTCACCCCCTCTATCGCCCCTGATATTGCAGCGACGATGCAAAAGGGTGAGGCACGGCCACTGACTGGTGATTTTGATCTTCCGGCAACGCCGAAACCACGGATCTGGCAGGCCGATATTCATATCACCCCTGACGGTAAGTTTCTTTACTCAACCGAACGCACTAATAGTCTGCTGACCGCCTTTTCGATCTCTGAAAAAGACGGCAGCCTGAAGTTACTTCGGAGTATTAAAACCGAAAAACTGCCACGCGGTTTTGCCATTGATAACAGCGGGCATTTCCTGATTGAAACCGGTCTGCAGTCTGACCATTTCTCGCTATACAGCATCGATCAGCAAAGCGGTGAACTGTCACTGCTGTCACGCTACCCTTCCGGAGCGGGGGCCAACTGGGTTGCCATGGTCGAACGTTAATCTCCCCCGCCTCACCGATATTTTCTGACAGGAGTTAAGATGTCTAAAGTCACCCCCTCTTTGCTTAGTCTGCTAGTGGCTGTACTGGCTGCCCCCTCAGCCAGCCAGGCGGCAGAAAAAGTTGTCCCGACCCATCTTGAACCAATGCATCATGTGATACTGGAAAACCAGTATGTCACCGTAATGCGGGTGATGATCCCGCCAGGTGCTTCTACCTTGTTTCATGAACAGCATCTCGATTATGTCAATACTCATATCGACGGCAGCCCAGTCACTATCTCTTATCCGGATAAGCCGTCAGCAAACAGCGTGATGGCCAGCGGTAATGTTAAATTCGGTGCCCATCAGGGTAAATCTGAGACGGATAAAGTCACCAATACCGGCCAGACGATAAATCAACAGGTTGCTTTCGAAATCCGCCAGCATGGGCCGCTGCATTTTGCCGAGGCCCGACGCCCTGATCTGCCGGTATTCAGAGAAGTGTTGGATAAACCGACGGTACGGGGCTGGAAAGTGACACTTCAACCCGGAGAAAGTACTACCGCCTATCAACAACATGGGCCGGGAGTGCGGGTTTTCTTTACCGAAGGCCGTGTTCTGATCAGTGAACCAGACAAACCTAATCATGATAAAGAGCTATGGGTTCATAAGGGAGATGCTTTCCTTACCTCTCCGGGCAAGGTAGAGATTATTGATGGTGGCGACACACCAATGATCTTTAATGATTATGAACTACGCTGACTAACTGCGACTGCCGATCCCGCATCTGCGGGAACGGCACATTCATCAGGCATTATCCCGGGCTGCACTGGTTTGTCTGGCAAACGGCAATGCACATAAGCAGAACAATACGGCAGACAGAATGGAGACAACCGCGACAGAATACTGTGGTGCGTGCAGATAACAGATGGTACTGCAGATTATCGAGAATACCCAGCCGGTAATCAGATAGCCCGGAGCATAACGCCCCTGCCCGGCAATCATCCAGCCAATAATCGCACCGCCAATTCCCGGTACAATGATTCCCAACAAACTCAGCCAGTTCACCAGCCAGTTACTGATGCCCGCCAACGCCAACCCGGTGCCGACAATACCCAGCAGGACCACCAGATGACGGAAGCTCAGGGGGATCACCGAACTCCAGCCAGAGGCGGCATTGTACAGACCATGAGTGGCGACTGAAGCACAGTTGATCACAAAGAACACCGCCGCAAATATGCCAAAATAAGGCCCCAACTGTGTCAGTAAATGAGCGAAATCGCCGTCGGTGGCTTCTCCGGTAGCTGCGACTAACCCGCCGAGTAACATCGGCAAAGTATTTGCTACAGGAAACGCGGCCAGTGAAGCGATAACTGCCTGGGAAGGTGTTTTAGACCAGCGGGTAAAATCTGCCGTCAGGGTACCGGAATCAACAAATACCGAAATGGCCATCGTGACACCAATGCCCAGAGCCAGGCTGTGGCCGGAAGGCGGAGTAAAATCCACTACCTGCTGCCAACTGTGATGGCGGAAATTCAGTACCACACTGATAATCCCGGTAATAATAAACAGGCAGATCGATATGATACTTATCGGCTTCAGCATCTGCATACCTGCCATAGACAGCAGAGTAAATGCTGCGCCGACCACCACCACTGACCAACCTAACGGCAGACCCAACAGTGTGTTCAGGCCATGACCCGCCAGCCCTGTCTGCACAGCAAACCAGCCGACAACCAGCCCGGAAAGAAATACCGCAATCAGTTTTGCTCCTGCCGGACTGAAAATCTCCCGGCAGCTCAGCGCAAAGGTTTTACCCTGCCTGGCCGCCAGTGCACTCAGGCAGGCAACATATACGGCCAGTACAATATTACCGGTGATAATAGCCAGCATACCGCGGGTGAACCCCAGACTGGTAACAATCTGCGCCCCGACAAAGGCGCCAACCATCACCATTGGAAAACCAGCCCAGACTACAGCGACAGAAAATAAACTTTTACGGGCAGAGTCAGGGACTGCCTCGTGTTCGTATTCATTGAGTGCTTGAGACACGTTAAACGCTACCTTACAAAATGAGGACCTGTAAGGGTTAATGCAAAACCTGCGCCAGTTATCGGGGACTGCCTGCAATGGGCTGTTGCACAGCCACTGCAGGCATTGCACCAAAACGAATCACAATAATCAGGCAGATTAAGGTTTCCAGGGGGTCAGCTGAGCATTTGACCAGGATCCGTACGCCGAATTTGGCAATACAATCCAGTCATCGGCAAAATGCGCTTCGCTGTCTTGTACCAGCTGACGCTGCTGATCGGTGGTCTTTTTATTCTTAAACTGAGCCGCGAGATCAGGCAGGCTGTCACCGAATAACATAATGATATTGTAATGCTGTCGGATTGCTTCACGACGCACCTGCTTGGAGGCAGTATCCAGTAATACATTATCTGCGGAGACCTGAGGCAGACCTAACGCACGCAATGTGGCCAGCGTTTGTTGTTTATTGGCTTCAGAGCGGTCGGACACATAGAAAATATGCACTTTTTTATCGGTCACGGTTTGCAGGAACGCTTTAGCCCCCGGGATTAATCCCGGATGTCCGTTCTTTTCCCAGGCATCCCAGGTATCCCATTGCGTGTAATCATGGCAATTTTCCATATCCCTGACCAGCAGAGCTGAATTATCCAGTACGGTTTCATCAAGGTCCATCACCACTGCTGCCTTTTCCGGCGATGCTAAGTGCGCCGCCTTCTGCAGAAAATCCTGGCGGGCAAACTTATAGGTCTGCAGCTGCAGAGCCATAATTTCAGCTGATTTTTGCTGGTAACGCAATGCCATTTCATAGGCTTTTGGTGCACAGATGCCCGGTGCATCGGCCGCATAACCGGTGATACTGACGACAGGGAGTATCAGCAACGGCAGAGTTTTTAACAGGTTTTTCATCGGGTTCGCTCGCAGATTAAGATGACAGGCATACTAGGGAGCGAACATGACAGATTTATGATTATCACCCACCGCCTGTTCTCTGACGCCCAGGATTGAAATGATAACCATTCTCATATTAATATATACCCTGGCACTTACCTGTGATCATTATGACCATGACCGATTCTGCAACCTCACCGGCCAGTTTAACTTTTGATGTATTTTACCGTTCTTATCATAGTTGGCTGACTCTCTGGCTGACACGGAAAATGCATTCGTTGTTCGACGCAGAGGATATTGCCCAGGATACCTGGATGCGAATATTTGGTCAGCAATCACTTCAAACTATCCGTGACCCTCGCTCATTTCTCTGTACCGTGGCAAAGCGGGTCATGGTGGATCTTTTTCGACGGCAGGCTCTGGAAAAAAGTTATCTGGAAATGCTGTCGCTGTTACCTGCTGATCAGGTCCCTGATACAGAGCAACAGCAAATTCATTTACAGACACTGCAACTCGTTGACCAAATGCTGGCATGTTTGAGTGATAAAGCCCGACAGGCATTCCTTTTGTCTCAGCTGGAAGGTTTACGCTACCGTGAGATTGCTAATCAGTTGGGGGTTTCAGTCAGTTCGGTCAAAAAATATATTGCGAAGGCTACTGAGCATTGTCTGCTGTTTCGTCTGGAGCATGGCCTGTAATGGTACAGGCACTTTCTGAGTCGAAAAAAAGGGCATTACGTTCGGCCTCTTACTGGTATGCACAGCTGAATGATCCCTCGGTCACAGCCCGACAAACCGGTAAATGGCAGCAATGGCACCAAAGCCATGCCGATCATCAATGGGCCTGGCAGCAGGTAGAGTCTCTGCGCCGACAAATGAATGCTATTCCTGTCGGGGTCACGGAGGGGCTGATGGCCGACTCTCCGGCCACCCGCCGTTCAGTGTTGAAAGGTCTGCTACTGTTGGCTGGCAGCGCGGCCACCGGCTGGCAGTTATGGCATTCAGAGTTGGCAGAAGGTATGCGAGCCGATTATCACACCGCAACCGGCCAAATGCTGCATCAATCCCTGGGAGATGGTAGCCTGCTAACCCTGAATACCGACAGTGCAGCCAATGTCCGTTTTGATAGTCAGCAACGTCTGATTGAATTGTTATATGGTGATATTGCGATAAAAACCGGCCATGACCTGGCCCATCGACCTTTCCGGATACTGACCCAGCCAGCGTTGCTGACCGCATTAGGGACCCGGTTTACGGTACAACAACGGGAAGATAAGGTCCTGATCAGTGTCAGGGAACATGCGGTCAGAGCGGTATTGCTCCACGACCCGCAGAAGTCTGTACTGGTGACTGAGGGTCAAAGCCTGCGTATTGACCCTGCCGGATTCTCTGAGCTACGACCTGCCGACCCTCACTCCAGTGACTGGATCAATGGTACGGTGAGTTTCAGCGACCAGACGCTTAGCAAGGTTGTCAGTGTACTGTCGCAATATCACCCCGGGGTACTACGCTGTACCCCGTCGGTTGCCGGACTGAGACTGAGCGGTACCTTCCCTCTGACCAATATTCCTGCCGCTCTTCAGGCAATCGCGGCCACGCTTCCGGTTAACATCCAATACATTACCCAATACATCATTCTGATCAGAGGCAGATCCTGAGTTATCCGGAAAAAATGTTCAGTTCATGTTGTCCTTTTTTATTTTTCATTCGACTTCATTGGTAATGATTAAAAAAATGATGGAGATAACATGAAGACCTCTGGTCAGGCTTCTGTAGCAAAAAAATATCCGCGTTCCGCTCTGGTATTCTGCCTGCAGCTCTCATTACTCACCGGAGCAGGCTTGTTCAGCAGCAACATCAGTGCAGGCACTCCTCTGCCGTTGCACCACTATCAGCTTCCGGCAGATACATTGGATAACACCCTGAACCGCTATGCTGCAGAAAGCGGGATTACCTTATCGATCGACGCCCGCCTGACACGCGGTAAGCAAAGCCATGGTCTGTCGGGCGATTATAGTATTGGCGACGGGCTGCAGGCATTACTGGCAGACAGCCAGCTTCAGGCGAAACCATTGGGGTCCGGCAGCTGGACAGTCGTTGCACTCCCTGTGCCCGCAGTTCAGGCTCCGACAACCTCAATGACCGTCGTGGGTGACTGGCTGGGAGATGCCCGTGAAAGTGACGTATTTGAACACCCGGGAGCCAGAGATGTTATTCGTCGTGATGATTTCAGCAAAACCGGTGCCACGACCATTCGTGAGGTGATGAACCGAATCCCCGGGGTGAACGCGCCAGATAATAACGGAACCGGAAGCGATGATCTGGCCATGAATTTTGGTATACGGGGGCTCAACCCAAGACTGGCTACCCGCTCAACGATCCTGATGGATGGTATCCCGGTCCCCTTTGCTCCCTACGGGCAGCCTCAGCTTTCGCTGGCTCCGGTATCTCTCGGTAATATGGATGCCGTCGATGTGGTGCGTGATGGCGGAGCGGTGCGATACGGGCCACAAAGTGTGGGGGGTGTCGTAAATTATGTGACCCGCGCCATCCCGAAAGACTTTGGCATTGAAGCCGGGGTCGAAGGTATGCTAAGCCCAACATCCTCACAGAACAACCCTAAAGAAACTCACAATCTGTTAGTAGGCGGAACCGCAGATAATGGATTGGGCAGTGCTCTGCTCTATTCAGGAACCCGTGGCAGCGACTGGCGTGAACATAGTGCCACCCGTATTGATGACATCATGCTAAAAAGCCGCTATGCCCCGGATCGCGTCAACACCTTCACCAGCTTATTGCAATATTATGATGGCCGTGCGGATATGCCAGGAGGACTTACCCGCTCTGACTATCATGCCAATCGCTGGCAATCGACCCGGCCTTATGATCAGTTCTGGGGGCGTCGGGAGCTGGCCAGCCTCGGTTACCAGTACCAACCCGATATGCAGCATAAATTTAATGTTCTGGGATTTTTCACCCATACCCTGCGTAATGGCTACCTGCAGCAAGGCAGCAAAATTACCCTTTCACCTCGTGAATACTGGGTGCGTGGAATTGAACCACGATACAGTCAGAGTTTTTTACTGGGACCCTCTGCTCAGGAAGTCAGCATCGGATACCGTTATATCAGCGAATCCAGCCATGAAATGCGCTATTACACCCCGACTGCGCAAGGAATTCTGCCATCCGTTTCCAGCCCCTACGACAGAGATACCCGCTCAGGCACCGAAGCTCATGCGGTTTATGCTGATGACCGGATAGATATCGGTAACTGGACGATTACCCCCGGTATGCGCTTTGAACACATTGAGTCTTATCAGAACGATGCGTTGAAAAATACTCATCAGAAAATCAGTTACAATGCCCCATTACCGGCGCTCAGTGTACTATATCATCTGACCGACAGCTGGAATCTGTATGCCAATACTGAAGGGTCATTCGGCACAGTGCAGTACAGTCAGATAGGTAAGGCAGTCAGCAGCGGTAGTGTTGAACCCGAAAAAGCCAGAACCTGGGAAACCGGTACCCGTTACGATGATGGTTATCTCAGCGCAGAAGCGGGCATCTTCCTGATTAACTTTAACAACCAGTACGACTCAAACCAGATTGATGATTCGGTGACGGCCCGGGGGAAAACCCGTCATAGTGGTCTGGAAACGCAGTTCCGCTATGATTTATCCGCCCTGTCACCGCACCTGGAGAATATATCGATCTATGCCAGCTATGCTTATGTGAATGCAGAGATTCGGGAACATGGTGACACATATGGTAACCAGGTACCGTTCTCACCTAAAAATAAAGGTGTGGTGGGCATTGATTACACGCCGGGGTCCTGGGCTTTCAACATTAATGGTGAATACCAGTCCGGACAATTTGCCGATAACGCCAATACTGTGGCAGAAAGCGCCGATGGAAGTACCGGACGGATTGCCGGCTATATGTTATGGGGAGCAAGGGTTGGCTACGATTTTGGGCCACAATATTCTCACCTGAAAGTCGGGTTTGGGGTGAAAAACCTGTTTGATCAGCCTTACTACATTCGCTCTTATGATGATAACAATAAGGGATTGTATGCCGGTGAGCCACGCACTTTCTATATGCAGGCGTCGCTAAAATTATAAGCCTCTGACTCCCGGCACCAGAGTGCCGGGAGTCTCTCTGAATCCGCTGGTGACGGAAATCAGAAGACTTCTTCTAGCAGGGTAAACATGGCAGAAAATGCACGGGCGCTGACATCGGCATTATATTCAGCCATACCTTTCACATTGGCATGAACATCAGTGAACGAGTGTACTGCACCTTTATAGCTGTGAAGTTTCCAGTCAACTTTGGCTGTAGTCATCTCACGGGCAAACTCAGGCAGTTGCTCACGGGCCACCAGCGGGTCCTCTGCACCATCCAGAACCAGGACGGAGCCTTTAATATCTTTAGCGTCATAGCTGCCGCAGGTGTCCAGACCACCATGAAAAGAAACCGCTGCCTGGATTGAAGCACCGCTGCGGGCAAATTCCAGCGCACAGTGACCGCCAAAACAGAAACCGATAGCAGCAACTTTGTCAGCAATGACCGGAGCGTCAGTCTGGGCAGTTAATGCCTGAACAGCAACAGCCATACGTCCGGTTTCTTCCGGAGTATTTTTAACTGTCATCATCACTGTACCGGCTTCATCTGCAGAGGTTGGGCGCACTCCTTTACCGTACAAATCGGCGACCAGCACCACATATCCCTGAGCTACCGTCTGTTCTGCCAGTTCAACAGCCGCATCAGTCACGCCCATCCAGTTTGGCGCCATGACAATACCCGGAACCGGGTGTTTCAGGCTGGCATCAAACACCAGAACGCCTTCCAGTTCAGTGCTGCCGGAATGGTAGGTGATTTTTTTGGATTGGAACTGGCTCATGAATTCTCCTGACTCTGTTGAGATTAAATTGAAAAAATAGAAAATGGCTCCGTTCAGCGGAGACGAATACACAATTCATTGTTTAAGCTGATAGCTGCCAGCATAGTGTGACTTTACTAAGCTTCAATAGCTTTTTAGTAACAGCGCACTTACTGCTATGTCTGATTTTGTTTCTGTTTATTTTTCATTCTCTCACCCGCTTTCACCATGTCAGGAAAAGAAAAATCACCAGGTGATTGAAAAATACCCGCTTACTGAAGCGAGTCAGTTCATAAAACTACCAATTCATCATTCAACTCTGTGATGTTATTTGATTTTAATTAACATACTGTTACTTTTTAGCGTGTAGTTGACTGAGACTATAAAAATAAACGCTATTTTATCTGACTGGGATCATTATGAAAAAATCGCTGTTCCGCAGCCTTTACATCCAGGTACTTATTGCCATCGCTATCGGAGTATTTCTTGGACACTTCTACCCTGAAATTGGTACGCAGATGAAACCGTTAGGTGACGGTTTTATCAAACTGATTAAAATGGTGATTGCCCCGGTAATTTTCTGTACGGTTGTGACAGGCATTGCCGGTATGGAAAGCATGAAAGCGGTAGGACGTACAGGGGCCATTGCCCTGCTCTATTTTGAAATTGTCAGTACTCTTGCCCTGATTATTGGTCTGATCGTAGTGAATATTGCGCAGCCCGGCGCTGGTATGAATATTGACCCTGCCAGTCTGGATGCGTCCGCCATTACCACTTACGCTAACCAGGCGAAACAACAGGGTATTGTGTCCTTCATTATGGACATTATCCCGAACAGTGTGATTGGAGCCTTTGCCAGCGGCAATATTCTGCAGGTATTGATGTTCGCTATCCTGTTTGGATTTGCACTGCATCGCCTGGGAAATACCGGTACGCTGATTTTCAATGTCATCGAAAATTTCTCACGGGTGATCTTTGGCATTATCAATATGATCATGAGGCTGGCGCCCCTCGGTGCCTTCGGCGCTATGGCATTTACTATCGGCAAATACGGCGTCGGCTCACTGGTACAACTCGGCCAGCTGATTGTCTGCTTCTATATCACCTGTGTGCTGTTTGTGGTGATTGTTCTCGGGCTGATCTCCCGTTACATCGGCTTCAACATTTTCAAATTTATCGGCTATATCAAAGAGGAATTACTGATTGTTCTTGGAACATCTTCCTCTGAGTCAGTACTGCCGAGGATGCTGAAAAAAATGGAAGAGGTCGGTTGTAAGAAATCGGTAGTCGGGCTGGTCATTCCCACCGGCTATTCATTTAACCTGGACGGAACGTCTATCTATCTGACGATGGCAGCGGTATTTATTGCCCAGGCGACCAACAGCCATATGGACATTTTCCATCAGGTAACCCTGTTGGTGGTGCTGCTGCTCTCTTCAAAAGGGGCTGCGGGGGTAACTGGCAGCGGGTTTATCGTACTGGCAGCCACCCTGTCGGCGGTCGGCACTCTGCCGGTCACCGGACTGGCGCTAATCCTGGGTATTGACCGCTTTATGTCAGAAGCCCGTGCACTGACCAACCTGGTGGGTAACGGTGTCGCTACTCTGTTTGTCGCAAAACGGGTCGGTGAACTTGACGAGCAACAGATGAAACAGGTGCTGGGCGGTAAATAACCGCCCCCCGGTTAACCGCCAGCAGAAGGAGGTTAACCGGGGCAAAACCGACCGGCTGCCGGCCCACTGGATTGCCGTTTTGTTATCCCTGCACCAGGTAGCGGGCGTATTTATTGACGAATTGTTTGGTTCTGAGTTGCTGAGGGTGGCGAAAGATCTGGTCAGGCGTCCCCTGTTCGGTAATGCCGCCCTGTTCCATAAAGATCACCCGATCTGCGACCTCAAAGGCAAACTCCATTTCATGAGTCACCACAATCATGGTCATCTTTCTGCCGGCCAGTGTTCTCATCAGTGACAAAATATCTTCAACCCGTTCGGGGTCGAGGGCTGAGGTCGGCTCATCAAAAAGCAGCACCTGTGGCTCAAGAGCGAGTGCGCGAGCAATAGCAATCCTCTGCTGCTGTCCTCCGGAAAGAGCGACCGGATAGGCATCGGCCTTCTCAGATAATCCCACTTCCGTCAGTTGCTGACGAGCAATACCGTTCGCCTGCTGACGGCTCATTCCGCGCGTAAGTTGTAAAGGAATGCTGATATTGTCCAGCGCGGTGTAATGACGAAACAAATTATAATGCTGAAAGACCATAGCGGTTTTGCGTCGTAACGCCAGAGCTTGTGGTTCTGTAATCTTTGGCGCATCCACAACAACATTATCGATAGCAATATGCCCGGCGTCGGGAAGCTCCAGCAAATTAAGGCAACGTAACAGCGTTGACTTTCCCGACCCTGACGGACCGATAACCGCGATCACTTCTCCTTCAGCGACTTCCAGATTTAGCCGTTCAAAAATTGAGTGTCGCCCGTAACTCTTGGATAGATTCTCAACAGTTATCATTATCTACACTCTCCGGTAAGGGCGACTGATATATTTCTCCAGAACTGACTGAAGTAATGAGATTACCGCGGTAAGCACCCAGTAAATCAAGCCAATCGCCAGATAGGATTCCAGAAAATTATAACTGGCCGCGGCCATCAACTTTGCCTGAGCAAACATATCCACCACCCCGATAGTAAAGGCCAGCGAAGTATCTTTCAGGATCATGATTAAGAAGGTACCCGACGGAGGAATGGCAATCCGGGCCGCCTGAGGGAAGATAACTTTCCAGTAGGCCTGGCGGCGCGTCATACTGACCGATAATGCCGCCTCGTATTGTCCCGGATCAACGGAGATCAGGGCTGAACGAAATACCTCAGAAAGATAGGCGGCATTTCGGATACTCAGGGCCATAATCACAGCCGTCATCGCATTAATTGAACTTAACGCCGGAACTAACTGCGGAAGACCGAAATAAAGAATAAATATCTGAACCAGAGACGGTACTCCTCGGAAAAAAGAGACCAGCACCAGCGTGATGTAATATATAACAGGAATTTTTCTTTCAATAATTATCGAAAAAACAATCCCGATAACCACAGCAAAGAAAAAAGAGCAAAATGCAATAAACAATACTATCGGCAGATACTTCAGTAACTGTGGAATAATATTAATAAGATAATGGAAATCAAGATGCATAATATCCCCCTGGTTAGCGAAACAGGTTCAGTCGTTGCAGAGAAAATTCGTCGACAGACAGTGTTAATCGCTTCTCACAAAGCATCTGCATGGCCACTTCGCCCATAGCAGGCGCTAATTTAAACCCATGGCCTGAAAAGCCACTCATCAGTAGCAAATCAGGTTGTCCCGGAGGGTGGCCGATCACGCAATGTTTATCACTGCTGAAAGCATCCGGATGACCACTGGTACGTACAGGGTCTTCTGACAGGCCATGCATAAAATTCCTGATAACATACCGCGTCGCCTCAAGTTCTGGTTCAGTGATCCGGAAATCTTCCTTGTCGGTATCAGCAACAATATGCCCCGGTGTACTGATACCTATTTTCACCATGCTGCCTTCGATGGAAGGGACACCAAAACTAAAATAACCCTGAGTACGTCGTGTAAATATCGGAAACCGCGATGGGGAAAACCACGAAATATCTCTGGCAGGAAACCAGGAAAGAATGAGTTTACGAGTGAAGATATCATCACTCATTGCGGGAAATAATTTTTTTACCCACCCACCGGCGGTAACCAGCACTTTATCATAACGACGGAGGCTACCATTCACCCGAATATAAGCCCCCTGACTGTCGGTATCTACCGCTTCTACCGGACAATGAGAATAGATAGCAGCGCCTGCATCTGCGGCCTTTCTGAGTGCGGTGGTAACTGCCAGCTCCGGACGTAAATACCCCGACTCCTGATCAAAAATAACAATTTCATCATCACGAAAACGGTGCCCGGGATAGAGACGTCTCGCCAGTTCCGGTTCAGGGCGCTGATGGGCAATATCAAACTGGCGGATACTCTGCAGGACTTTACTGATTCCCTCATCATCTTCACGACCAATAGTCAGCCCGCCACACAGAGTTAACAGGGATGTTCCGGTCTGCTGTTCCAGTGACTGCCAGAGTTGTCTGGAGCGTTTTAGTAACGGAACATAATGAGCCCCTTCTTTGTAAGCAGTACGGAACAGGCGGCTTTCTCCGCCAATCCCACTCCGTTCACTACCCAGGCCAAACTGCTCAAAACCGTCAACACTGACCCCGGCTTGCGCCAGTTGCCAGAGTGCCATACTTCCCATCGCCCCCAGGCCTATCACAGCAACTTTCATCAGAATTTCACCCAGTGTCCGGATGCATCAATCAGTTCCGTTGCCCTGGCGTTTTCCGTCACCTGTTGCGGGTTTTTGCATCCCGGAATCACTCCCGCCACAGAAGGGTTGGTTAAGCACCAGGCCAGAGCCCAGCGCGCCAGCGGAATGCCTTCCGGGACTTCCTGTTGTCTGATATCCGCGACTTTGCGCAGCAATTGAGAGGTTTCTTCAGCATCATGCCGGCTACGGACATCATCAGCAGCAAACACGGCATCCGGCTGATATTTGCCACTCAGATAACCGCTGGCCAGCGGCACCCGTGCCAGCACGCCTAAATCGTATTCGCTGGTGAGCGGAAAAGCCTGTTCCTCAGCACGTTGGTCAAGCCGGTTATATACCAGTTGAATAACCTCAGCTCCCACACCGGCAGCAGCAGCCACTTGTTTCGCATTACCTTCCTTAGCAATAGAGATCCCTAAATGGCCTATCTTTCCGGCACGTTGCTGATCCGCAAGTAACTGCCAGAGCTCATCATTAAAAAAGACCTCATCACTGCCGGAATGGAACTGGTATAAATCAATGCGCTCAGTCTTCAGGGCACGTAAAGAGGCTTCCAGTTGACGCAAGACACTGGCTGGCTGCCATTCAGCCTGCCGGTCAAAATTACCAGTGAAATGGTGGCCGAACTTGGTGGCAATCAGCCAGTTGTCACGCTGTCTGCGCGACAGGTAATTACCAATCAGTTGTTCTGACAAGTGATCCCCATAGCACTCTGCGGTATCAATCAGGTTAATCCCTTCCGAAGCCGCAGTATCCAGAATGGCATCAACTTCTGGCTGGGAAAAAGGACGTCCCCATTCGCCACCAAATTGCCAGGTTCCTACGCCGATCACTGACACCTTTCGTTCTGTTTTACCTAATCGTCTGTAATGCATAATGTCGCTCTTAAGAATAAAACCCGGGGTCAGGTAGCTGTCCGGTCAACGCATAGCGTCCTAGCGTCAGTAATTTATACTCAGCCGGATTATGTAAAGTGTGAGTTCGGACATTGCGCCAGAAGCGATCAAATCCATAGCGTGACGCTGTTGCCCTGGCACCCATCACTTCAAAAATTCCGCCACAAATTTCCAGAGCGACCTTACCGCCAAAAACATTTGCCGCCGCCACACGGTATGCGGTTTCACCACGCTGAATATCGCTCAACAACAGCCCCATCTCAAAAGCCTGATCAAATTCAGCTGTCGCTCTGTCGGCGAGGCTGGTGAATGCTTCAAGCTGTGCCGCGAATTCGCCATATCGTCGTTGGATCAGCCGATCATCCTGAGCCTGGTCGACGCCAGAGGTGTGCCACGGGCGGGATTGTTCACGGGTATATTCTGCAGCACTGGCTAATGCGCCTTCTGCGCTACCAAGAAAAACATGAGTCAGAATAAGCTGTGCCAGTACCGGCCCTAACGTATTAAAGGGTAATGTGTTCTCTGAGGAATCAAGGGTAAGAATATCCTTTTGATCAACAAATACGTCCTGATAACTAACGGTACCACTGCCGGTTTGCCGCTGACCGATACAATCCCAGTCATTATGGATACTCAACCCCGGAGATGCGGGATCAATCACAGCTCTGACTATGGTGTCCGGTTGATCTTCTCTGCGAAACGATATCAGCAGCCGGTCCGCGTAGGGCGAGCCGGAAGTAAAATTCTTCTGACCATTTAGCCGAAAACCCCCGGATTCCTGCCGCCCCGTCACTCGTTTATCCAGAGAATTATTCGCATTACCCCAAAACCAGCGATGTATGACCGTCTGGCGTTGTAGCTCAGCAAACTGCTGTTCAGTACCACTGATTCTGGCAACAACCTGGTTCAGGAAATGATAACCATAGAGATGAGCCAGTGAGCCATCCGATCTTGCCAGCCGCCTGACCACATCCAGTGCTGCCGACCAGGGTTGTCCCTGTCCGCCATATTCACGGCTGATAATTAAAGACAACAACCCACTGTCACGTAATAATTCAACTTCTTCTAATGCCAGTCCGCCGCTTTTATCTCTTTCAACAGCTGTTGCAGAGAGCTGGCTGGTCAAATTTTCAATAATGCTGTCTGTGTCTGCTAAATGACTCATCACTTATCTCCGTCCCGGTAAAAATAATCTGCTGTTATGGATGAGTAATATCTTTACCCAGCCACTGCACTGAAAGCCGGGTCAGAGTTCCGTCTTTGGAAAGCTCATCTAAAGCCTGATTAAATTTAGTGACAAAGGCCTGATCTTTATCATCTTTACGGAACGGAAATGCCTGTTCAATGGTGTAGAGTTTCTGATCTGAAGCAATTTTCAGTGGCAGGTTTTTCGCTTTAATCTGCACCAGCGCCGTGATTTCGCTGTCGATAAAGGCATCAAGTCGACCGTTAACCACATCATCATAGACACCGCTGTTATCCTGATAAGTTTTTATGGTAAACGGATTACCGTGTGATGCATCCCACTGAGCTGCATATTGCTGTAAATCATTCCCCAGCATAGCCCCCAAAACCTTTCCTTTCAGGTCAGAAAGATTTTGTATATCGCTATCTTTTTTGACCACTAACTGTGCACCGTCATAGGCATAATCTTTAGAAAAAAGATATTTCTTCTGTCGTTCAGGAGTAACTGAAACCAGGTTGGCGATAGTATCAATGCGGTGAGTATCCAGCATACCAAACAGGCCACTAAATTCTGCAGTCGTCCATTCAATTTTATAATTGAGTTTCTTACCTACCGCATTAAGCACATCGACATCAAAGCCGACCAGATTGCCATTGGCATCCCGCGATTCAAATGGAGGATAAGCGCCTGATGTTCCCACCCGTAATATAGTTTGTGAATTGTCCGCTGAGTTATTTTTGGCTGAATTATCTTTTTTATCATCGCAACCGGATAAAATAAAAGTTGCTGCCAGAATAATTGCCAGTGCGTTTTTAGGGGATGCATTAAAATTTATCATCATTTATCTCTTAGACAGGGTTATATATTCAGGGTGTTGACTCTAAAATGTTTAT
Organism: Tatumella citrea; assembly: GCF_002163585.1. Classification (NCBI taxonomy): domain Bacteria; kingdom Pseudomonadati; phylum Pseudomonadota; class Gammaproteobacteria; order Enterobacterales; family Erwiniaceae; genus Tatumella; species Tatumella citrea. The sequence goes on along the minus strand of NZ_CP015579.1, from coordinate 4,409,064 downwards.
GACATTCTTTTGAAAATCCTTTATTTCTTCCAGAGGGAAACGGAAGCTCAAAAGAACCATATCAATACCCGCCCGTTCAATATCACGGAGACGGCTGGCAACCTGTTGATAAGACCCGATAAGCCCGGTCCGTAATCCTTCATTATTCGCCACAAAGCTATCGATACTGGCGTCCGACTGCCACATTCCCTTAGCTTCACTGGCTTTTTCACGAAACTGAGCAATTGCTGATTCATCCGCGGCCGCAATAATTTCTTCATATTCAGCCCTGGCCTGTTCTTCGGTTTCTCTGGCAATCACAAATGCGTTAACTGAGAATTTCACTGTACGTCCCAGAGGATGAGCGACCTTATTGACAGCATCTATTTGCTGCTGCAATCGCTCGACAGGTGCACCATTAATAAAATACCAGTCAGAATATTTCCCAGCCATTTCCTGAGCATCGCTGGAATTACCTCCCTGAAATATCGCAGGATAAGGTTTCTGAGACGGAGACGGGCGCATAGTGCTATTTTTGATACGATAATGCTGGCCTTCAAGACTGAAGTTTTCCTGCTGCCAAAGCCCCTGAAGTACCTGCAAATATTCTTCAGAGCGTTTATAGCGCTGTTCATGGTCAACCCAGGGAATACTCAGATTTTCCTGCTCCTGTTTAAACCAGCCGGAAACCAGATTGATGTGCCAACGGCCCTGACTGATATGGTCTAAGGTTGCACCTATTTTTGCCATGGTTGCCGGAGGAACAAAACCAGGTAAAACAGCCGTGATTAATCGGATAGAATGAGTTTGTACCGCAACAGCGGCGGCCAAAGTCAGCGGATCTAACTGGCCATCGGTCTGGCTGTGCTGGGTATGCGGAGCGCTATAGCGGGTAGGAAATAAGACACCAAAAAATCCGGCAGCTTCTGCCGCCCGGGTTAATGCCAGATTATATTCATAGCTCCAGTCAGTCACCTGCTCAACGCCAGAGCGTAAAAATCCCCCGGAAGTACTGGTTGCCCAGGTTGAAAATTTTAGTGCCATATCACTCTGTCCACGATTAAAAATCAGCGGGCATAATAGAGAGATAAAACAGACAATATAAATATTAATTAATTATCTGATATGAAATTTAATCCTAATAAAAAATACAGATAAACTAATGCATAAGCGCTATTCACTTGTCACTCTGAAACATCAATTAACCAAATTCCACTCGTCCTGCTCATAAACAACTTTCATCTATTGTTTTGTTAATTAATCATAACGGTGTTTCTTATCACTACAGACATGTTCACCGGCAGGCAAACAATACCCATGAAAATTGCGACCAGACTTATTTATCTCTTCACTCTGATAGTCACGCTTGGACATCAGGTACTGGCTGATACTGTAACGGATGTGCTGGGCAGGAAAGTGAATCTGCCAGAGGTGCCACATCATGTGATGCTGGCTGATGCGCGGGCGATTGAAGCCATGAGTATTGTGTTTCAGGGTGATCCGTCAGCCAGTATTGCCGCATGGGATAACTCTCTGCAAAAGAAGTCACCGGACATTATGGCGGCATTTGCCGGAAACTTTCCGGCACTGAAAAAAATCCCGACCTTCTCCAATCCCTATACCACCACCTTTGATGCCGAAAATGCCGTCGCCATGCACGCTGACCTGGTGATTTTCGATATTGGCCTGCTGGAAAAGCTGAAAGATGAAGGGGTACTTAGCCGGTTGGATAACCTGCATATTCCCTATATTTTTATCGATTTCCGGCAAAAGCCGCTGCAAAACAGCGCCCGTAGCATCGAATTACTGGGACAGGTTTTCCATCAGCAGGCAAATACCAACCAGTTTCTGAATTTTTACCGGCAACGGGCAGTCCTGATTAGCCAGCGGGTCGCCAGCCTCAGTCCTCAGAAAAGACCGACAGTATTTATTGAGCGTAGCGCCGGAATTCTGGGTGATTTTTGTTGCAGCACCTTTGGTCAGGGAAGTCTGGGAGAATTTGTTCAGGCTGCCGGAGGCAACAACCTGGGCGGGACCTTATTTAGCGGGATGGGGGGTGATGTCAGCCTGGAAAAAATCATCACCCTGAACCCTGACTTTTATTTGCTGACCGGCGCTGACTGGAAAAATGACCGCAAAGCATCGGCATCTGTCCCTCTCGGTTATCTGCAGGATCCTGCCCTGGCGCAGAAAAAATTGGCAGCGCTGATGAATCGCACCGGCTTCAACGTACTCCAGGCAGTGCAAAACCATCGGGTACTGGCTCTGTATCACCAGTTCTATGATCTACCGTCAAATATCATTGCGGTCGAAGAAATTGCCAAATTCCTGCATCCGCAATTATTTAAGGATATCAATCCGCAGACCGACCTGGCCTATGTGCATCAGCATTTTATGGGGCTGAAAACTTCCGGGGTGTTTTGGATTAGTCAGTGATGAACAGGGCGGAGTTCTGACAGTGGCAAAACCCGGGGCAGAATCACCAAAAACCGGGTTAGGCACGCTAATTCAGACAGGCATACCAACAGCGGCTTTGCTGTTGGCAGCCTGAGGAATTACCAGGCTTTAATAATATCGCCTTTGTAGATTTGATTGGCTTTATCAAGCACTTCCTGCGACTGGAAGGCTTCTTTAAGCTCCTGAAGTTTTTTCTCGCCAGCATTGTCTTTACGGGCAACCAGTACGTTCAGATATGGAGAGGCTTTGCCTTCCATAAACAACCCGTCTTTAGAAGCAGACAACCCTGCCTGAGAAGCAAAATTATTATTGATGACCGACAGGTAAACTTTAGGGTCATCCAGAGTCCGGGTCAGTTGCGGAGTATCCACCAGCACAAAGTTTAGCTTCTTCGGATTATCCGTAATATCCAGCACTGTCGGCAGCAGGCCAGCATCAGGTTTTACCTTAATCAGCCCCTGTGACTGCAACAGCAGCAGGCTACGGCCGAGTGTTGTAGATTCATTGGAAATAGTGACTGTCGCACCGTCCGGCAAATCCTTAATGTTTTTGATTTTTGAAGAGTAGGCGGCAATCGGGAAGATAAAGGTGTTGCCGAGAATAACGAACGGATAGCCTCTCTCTTTCTCCTGCATTTCAAGATATGGCACGCTCTGGAAAGCATTGGCATCGACATCCTTATTCAGCAATGCCTCATTCGGTTGTACATAGTCATTGAACGTAATGACGTTTACATCCAGATGATACTTCTCTTTCGCAACCTGTTTCACCGTGTCCCAAATCTGCTGATCAGGACCAGCATTGATAGCAACTTTGACACTGTTCTGATCATCCTGTTTACAGGCACTGAGTAATAAGGCAGATGCAATAAGGGCCGAAGACAGTAGTATTTTTTTCATAGAAAACTCTCCCTGAGTTAATTTCCCGAGACTATAACGGAAGTCTGGACGTCTGTACATCCTAAACTGAAAACTGTTGTGGCCTGCCAGCACAGATCCCTGCCAGAGACCCGTCCAGCCGGACCTCAGATTTTCCAGCGCCTGACGGTGAGTTTTTCAATACCAGAAAAAATCACCGCTTCTACCAGCAAGCCAATGATCACCACGGTCAGTAAACCGGCAAACACATGATCGGTATAGAGTTCATTGCGGTTCTGAAAAATATACCAACCCAGACCACCACTACCGCTGGAAGCACCGAATACCAGTTCAGCAGCAATCAGCGTTCGCCAGGCGAATGCCCAGCCAATCTTGAGCCCGGCCAGAATCGACGGTAAAGCTGCTGGCATCAGGATATGCACCACGTAGCGTGGCCCCGTTAAGCCGTAATTTTTTCCGGTCATCCGCAGCGTCTCAGAAACACTGTTGAATCCTGAACTGGTGTTCAGGGCTATCGGCCACAGCACAGAATGGACTATCACAAAAATCAGACTGCCACTGCCAAGCCCAAACCAGAGGAGTGCCAGTGGTAATAAAGCAATTGCCGGCAACGGGTTAAACATGGCGGTCAGTGTATTGAGCAGATCCCTGCCAATCCTGCTGCTGACAGCCAGTGCACTGAATACCAGCGATAAAACTGCGCCGATCAGATAGCCTTTAATTAATAAACTCAGTGAGTTATATATCTTTCCTGGCAACTCACCGCTCAGCATATCCTCCGTGAATGCGCGCAGAGTATCGATAACCCCGGGAAACATCAGGCTATTATTTTGCCAGCGGGCAATCAGTTCCCAGATAACCAACAGCGCCAGAACCAGCACGGATTTTCTTATCCAGGCCTGATTCCATAATCGCCGCCCTGCTGGTAAGGGTGTCTCGGTCTGTAATGCTGCGGGGACCGTAACCTCACGCAGATAGTCGGGTCGAAGATAAGGCTGTGGCGCCATAATGACTCTCCTTGTTAGCCGGTACGGCCGGTGATGGTTCCGGAAACAACAACTGGTGAATCTCCCTGGCGGCCTGACGAAACTCTTCATTACCGTAATTATGCCGGGTAAACTGATGGCAGCTGCGCTCGGCGCGTACCTGCCCGGGGTGAGCCGACAGAATTAAGATCCGACTGCCAATCAGCAATGCTTCATCAATCGAGTGGGTGACAAACAACAGAGTCGAGCCCACTTCTTCCCAGAGCTCCAGCAATTCGTCCTGCATTTGTCGCCGGGTCAGCGCATCCAGAGAAGCAAAAGGTTCATCCATCAGCAACACCCCGGGCTTCATTGCCATTGCCCTGGCAATAGCTACCCGTTGTTTCATACCTCCGGAAAGCATATGCGGGTAAACATCGGCAAAACGCGACAACCCGACTTTATTCAGGTAGTAGCTCGCAATTTCTCTGGCCTGCTTTTTGTCATAGCGCCCTGTTACCCGTAGCGGAAAAATAATGTTATTGATCACGGTCTTCCATGGAGCTAACTGATCAAACTCCTGAAAAACAGTCATGCGATCGGGGCCCGGAGCGGTGATCCGCTGGCCTTGCAGCAAAATATCTCCGCTGACCGGCTGAATAAATCCGCCGATCGCTTTTAACAGGCTGGATTTACCACACCCCGACGGGCCGAGTAATACAAACCGGTCAGCCGCATAAACGTCAAAACTCACGTCATGTACGGCACGAACCCGATGCTGAGGTGTCTGGTATTCGAGGCTGATATTATTCAGCGATAGTAGTGGCGCCGGTGGTTGCGCCGCGGGCTGAGTCATTACGGTATATCCTGTTCAGAACGGAGCGTCACCTTCGATGGTGGTTCGGTACAACTGACGGGGGCATTCTGCCGGACATCCAGTGGCAAGATGAATCAACGAGCGGTTATCCCAGAACAACAGATCTCCCGGTTGCCAGCGATGGGTATAGACATTTTCCTCACGAATACTGTGGGAGTAGAGTGCCTGCAGGATCTCACTGCTTTCCTGTTCCGGCAGGCCTTCAATATGAGTAGTAAACCCTTCACTGACAAACAGTGCTTTGTTACCGGTTTCCGGGTGAGTCCTGACAATCGGATGGCTGACAGCTTTCACTTCACTGAGCTGCTTCTCTGTCAGCGTCGGGCGCCACTGAGTGCCAAACTTCGGTTTACTGTAGGTTGCTGTGTAGGAATGAACTGCACGCTTACCTTCAATCGCCTGTCGTAAACCGGCCGGTAATGTCTCCCAGGCCTTATGCATATTAGCGAAACGGGTATCTCCGCCAATCTCCGGTAAAATTCTGGCATACAGCATCGAACCAAGGCTTGGAACCTCTTTGTACGAGAGATCTGAATGCCAGTATTTACCAGCATCTCCCAGTCCGACTGGCTGGCCATCACGGATAATATTCGACACAATCAGAATTTCCGGATGACCTTCCAGTAAAAACTGCTTCAACACATGAATCTGTAAGGGCCCGAAACGACGGCTGAATGTAATTTGCTGTTCCGGAGTCAATGTCTGCTGGCGAAATACCAGCACATGATATTGCAGATGTGCCTGGTGAATGCGCCGGAAATCGGCACTGTTCAATGGCTGACGCAGATCCAGTCCGATGATTTCGGCCCCGGCGCCTGGCAGAGGACGGATCTCAAACTGTTGAGAGTGCTCTGCCGGGGTAATTGTTGCGGTAAATTCGCTCATAAGTTAGCTCTCTTTGCAGGCAATCAACTACCGGGGTTAACCCAGGCTTCAGGAAAGAAATAGTCTTTCCAGCTGGCCGCGTGATGTTTCAATACGCCGAGCTGATATAACTTGTCGGCATAGACATAAGTCCGCTCAGGAGAAACGGTGAAATGATTTTCCGGGTCATTAATGATTTTTTCGATTAATGACAACGGCAGATGTGACTTCTCCTGACGAATATAAATTTTCGCCGCATCGTCTTTATGTTTTTCGACATAATCAGCTGCCTGCGCTAATGCGTTATAAAATGCCTGATAGGTTTTGGGGTTTTCATCATGGAATTTTTGAGTGGTATATAACGCATTAAATGACCCCGGCCCACCCAGCACATCATAAGAGCTGAGTATTTTATGAATCGAAGAATGTTCTAATTCCTGATACTGGAATGGCGGGCTGGAGAAATGTGCCGTAACCTCTGATTTACCGGAAATTAATGCTACCGTGGCATCAGGATGAGGCAGACTGACGGTAATATTATCGAATTTTTTAAATTCACTGTTTCCGTAAACTTCCGCGGTGGCTATCTGTAATGTCCGGGACTGAAAGCCAACTCCGGCTGCAGGCGCAGCAATCCGGTCTTTATCCGTCAGATCTTTAATACTTTTGACTGCGGGATTATTGCTGAGCAGGTAGCCAGGCATGGAACCCAGCGAGGCAATCGCTTTTACATTCTGGTGTCCGTAAGTCCGGTCCCATACCGTCAGCATCGCCGGGACGCCAGCAGCAGCAACATCCAGAGCTCCGGTGAGAACACCTTCATTCATTGCAGTGGCTCCGGATAAGGTCCGCCATTCGACTTTAATATCGAGACCTTCTTTTTTGCCCTGCTCTTCAATCAGATGTTGGTCCCGAACTACATCCAACAATAAATAGCCGATACCAAATTGCTGAGCAATGCTGATGGTTCCCTCAGCACTTGCTGTGACCGGCACCGTCAGTGCGCCTGCCAGTAATCCGGCAATCACTACCGACACGGTTTTCTTTTTCATTACAGCCTCAGAGAATTCATTATTAATGAGTTCATACTGAAGCCTGCATTTTTAAAGATGAAATTATTTATCCGGTAAAAGAATATCTAAAATAAAGATATGCTTTTTTTTGCTGACTAAATAGTGAAAACAGATAATATCATGATTATCCTGCGAGAGAACCGGTGGTAAATAATTCAATAACCCAGTCAACAAATACTCTGACCCGGAGTGGCATTGATTTATTCTCTGGCCAGGCGATATGAACAGGTACAGGATCAGGCTGCCAGTCCGGGAAAAGAACGTCCAGTTGTTGTCGGGAAACGGCATCAGCCACCAGAAACTGGTAAGTGGTCACAACTCCAGCCCCTGCTTTAGCTGCAATCAGTGCGGCCATGGCATCATTCACAGCTATCTGCCATTGCCCGCGGATAGTTACCGATTCACTGCCACGATGCAATCTGTGTTCAAACATTCTGCGGGTTTGGGCCGATCGCACCTGAATCAGTTGATGTCGGTGAGCTAATTCCTCCGGATGCTTCGGATACGTAAATCGTTGCAGATAATCCGGAGAGGCGCAGACCATCCTCGGGAGCGTCCCCAAAGATCGGGCGATAAGACTATCATTATGCAGAGGTCCGATACGGATCACACAATCAATTCGTTCTTCCGCCAAATCAGACGTGCGGTTTGCCGTATTTATATTGACCTGAATATCTGGGTACCGGGACGTAAATTCAGACAGTCGCGGCATGATCAAGCAATAAGCCAGTGCCGCCGGTAATTCAACATTTAATTGACCCCGTTTTTGACTGTTCTGTGTCTGTAATCCTGAATCCAGCAAATCAGCCTGCGCAAGTAACCCGACACAGCCACGATAATAATATTCCCCCTGCGGGGTCAGGGTAATTTTTCGGGAAGTACGATGCAGCAAACGGATACCCAGAATAGCCTCCAGTGCCTGAATCTGACGGGTAACCGTCGAGGCGGGAACCCCCTGAGCATCTGCTGCACGGGTAAAACTTCCGGCATCAACCACCTGCACAAATCCACGCATTGCTTCCAGTTTATCCATATTCGCTTCGCCTTATCATTGCAAAAACTGCAACCATGAATTGCAGCCAGCCCGGTTGTTCTCACGGGACTAAAGACAGAAGATAACACAAGAATTAATATCATCATCAGGAATATCTGACATGAACAAGCTTACACGCTGGCAATTTGCCGGAGCCATTATCACTAAAATCCAGGAGCAGGAAAGCAAAGACCTTTCAGGATTATTTCTTTTCCCGCAATGGAATAAGGCACAACTGGCTGGAATTGCTGACCGACTCACTACAGGCAATCAGGACCTTGATCATGGCACCGTAGCTCTCAGTACCCACAGCTGGTTAATTCAGCGGGGAGAACAGGTCATCATTATTGATACTGCCGCAGGTAACGATAAGGAACGTCCCGGCAACCCTAAATTTCATCATATGCAGACCCACTGGATGGAATGCCTGTTACAAACAGGGATTACACCGCAACAAGTCACGGCAGTACTAATGACACATTTGCATGTCGATCACGTTGGCTGGAATACCCTGAAAACCAACGGAGGATGGCAGCCCGCCTTTCCGAATGCTCGCTACTATTTCTCACGTCAGGAACGGGAGTTTTACAGTACCGACAGCAATGTCAGGCCGCCCAGTCGTGGTGCACTGCAGGACAGTGTGTTACCGGTAATTCATGCCGGCCTGGCCACGGAAATAACAGAGCAGGACCAGCAAATACTCGACGGGATTACTGTACACAGAACGCCGGGACACAGCATCGATCATTATTCATTCAGTTTTACTGCAGGAGGAGAAACGGCGCTATTCCCCGGTGATGTTATGCACCATCCTCTGCAAATCGCCCTTCCGGAATGGAACTCGGTATTTTGTGAGGAAAGCGATAAAGCGCTTGAGTCACGCCGGTCGATTCTGGAACTGGCGGCCCGACCTCACACAATGGTATTCAGCTCACATTTCCCAGCCAGCTCTGCCGGACAGATCATTCGTGATCCCCGGGGGCTGTTATGGCACCCCGCTAATCAGGAGTAAAAATGACAACTCAGCCGCTATTATTTGATGAGAAAGTGTTTATCCCCACTGACAGCCACGGGACACAATTACAAATACGACATCGACGACTTGCACAACAAACGACATTCGATGCCTCCCGTACCATTATCATGATGCATGGGGCAACGTATTCATCCGGCAGCCTGTTTGATATTCCTCTGGAAGGTCAGTCATTTATGGATTATCTGGCGCTGGCAGGATTTGATGTATGGGCCATGGATGCACGGGGCTACGGTGGTTCCAGCCGGCCTGCCGCAATGAACCAGCCAGCCGGGGAGAATCCTCCTGCGGTGGGAGCAAAGGAGGCAAGTACCGACCTGGCGACAGCAATTGACTATCTGCTACAACATCTGGCATTGGAGCAGATTAATCTGTTGGGTATGTCATGGGGGGGCAGTGTCACAGGCTATTATACATCGCAGAACAACCCGCTGATCCGACGGCTGATCCTGATTGCTCCTCAGTGGCTGACTTCCCGATCGCCTCTGGACCCCGGTGGCGAGCTGGGCGCCTGGCGACTGATTGATATCCCGGCAGTGAAAACACGCTGGTTGAGAAGTGTTCCGCAGGATAAACAGCAAACTCTGATACCTGAGGGTGGATTTGAACTTTGGGCTGAAAAGACCCTGGCAGAAGAACCCGAACAGACCCTCAGAGAACAGCAAAAAATTAAAGCCAGTAATGGCCCGGTGCAGGATACCCGGGATTACTGGACCAAAGATTCTCCTTTATATGATCCCGCAGATATCCGGGTACCTTTATTGCTGCTACACGGGGAGTGGGATGCGGATATCCCTGTTCCGTTGGCCCAATCCTGGTTTTTACGGGCAACGCATTCCCCCGAAAAAACCTGGATCGAAATTGGTGAAGCAACTCATATGATGGTTCTGGAGAAAAACCGTCATCAGGTTTACGCCGAAACGGTGCGTTTTCTGACCCAAAGCGGGCCTGAAACAGCGTTGTAGCCCTATTCTCAGATAAATGGCTCTCAGGTGATGTCGGAATCTGTGGCGGGAGGTACAAGATCTACTCTCACCCGAGCCCTGACAAAGACTGCTGCTATCAACATTACTGCACCGGCAGAGACAAACACCCCGGTGATGCCATGATGGCCAAACATCAGTCCGCCAGCGGCGGCTCCGGCCGCTATTGACGATTGAACGGCCGCCACTACCATCCCGCCGGCACTTTCTGCCTGGTCCGGGATGGAGCGGGCAATCCAGTTCGACCAGGCCACCGGAATCGCACCGAAAGCCATTCCCCACAAGGCAACCAGCATCACCTGATCCGCCAGCGTTGCAGGCAACAGCACCAGAGCAAGAGCACTCAACCCGACCACCACCGGCATCAACACCAGAGTACCCAGCGGCATTCTCGCCAGTAATGCCCCCGCCAGCAGAGTTCCACCGAAGTTTGCTACCCCAAATCCCAACAGAATCAGTGACAGAGCATCATCTCCGGAGGCGGTAGTCTGTTCCAGCATCGGGCGGATATAGGTAAACAGGGCAAAGTGGGCGCCATGAATCAGCACGCATCCCACTATACCTGCGCTAATTCCGGGCCGCAGGGCGATGCGGAACATCATCTTCAGAGATACCCCATGTCGCGGGGCCATTCGCGGCAGGGTAAAAAACTGAAATAACAGGGTAATTATCCCGATCATCGCGGCGGCTACGAAGGTACTACGCCAGCCAAAAATCCCGCCCAGATAGCTGCCAAGAGGCACGGCCACTACAGTGCCCACCGAAATGCCACTGAAAATAACCGACAATGCGCGCGGTAACTGATCATCCGGAACCAGGCGCATTGCCACCGCAGCCACCATGCTCCAGAACCCACCAATCGCAATTCCCAGTAATACCCGCATCAGCAATAACACTGTCAGATTCGGTGACAAAGCCACCAGCAGATTGGAAGCGATCATCAGTAAGGTAAAACCCAGTAACACCGTACGACGATCCATATTACGTGTTAATCCCGGCACCAGCAGGCCGGAAAACAGCGCCACGATAGCAGTGACGGTGACAGACTGCCCTGCCAACGCTTCACTCACCCCGAGGCTCGTAGCCATAGGCGATAGCAGACTGGCAGGCAGATATTCTGCCGTCAGCAAACCAAACACGCCGACAGCCAGTGAAAATACCGCCAGCCATGCGGCAGATACGGTTGCTTCTTCCTGAGATAGCAGGCTGCATTGTTCAGTACATTGACTCATTTATTTCCCCCGTCATTTTTATCAGTAAATTCTGGAGACAAATAACCGGAGGGTCTATGATAGTTAGTCTGTTATTTTTGACCGAAACTCCTGAAAATGAGCAAAACTGTCCTTTCTGAATTACCTTCTGATCTGATCAGTGAGCTGCTGACAGGAATGCGGTTGCGTGGTGTAAAGTACCGGCGAATTGATGCCGGCAGCCGGTTTGGCTTTAATTTTCCTGCCCGCCCCGGCTTTGCCTGTTTCCACTTTATTGCTTCCGGCAGTGCCCTGTTACGTAAAGCAGACGGCTCAGTTCAGGTACTACCGGCAGGTTATGCGGTGTTTATGCCGCGTGCTGCCCATCATCAGTTACTGTCTGATTCCGATGCTTTAGTTCAGGATATTGATACGCCCAAAACTATCCCGCTGGGTGAGTCGGTATGCGCTATCAATACCTGCTGCAAAGTCACCAATCCTGAAAAAACTGTCATTTTTCATGGATGTATGGAATTTGATCCTGGCGGGATGCAGGGCCTGATTCGGCTAATGCCGGATGAATTACTGGCAGATACCCTCAGTGATCGTTACCCCGGGCTGCTGCCTATCCTCTCGTCAATGAAACGGGAAATCTGCTCCGGTCGAATTGGTTATCCGGGAATTATGGCGCGGCTTGCTGAAGTGGTTGCCGCCATGCTGATCCGTGGCTGGGTAGAATGTGGTTGCGGCAATGGTAGTGGCCTGGTCGCTGCGCTCAAAGATCCACGGCTGGCACATGCACTACTGGCTCTGCACCGGCACCCGGGTAAAGAGTGGACAGTGGCAGAACTCGCCGCAGAGTGTAACAGTTCCCGTTCAGTTTTTGCCGGGCGTTTTCGTCAGACGATCGGCATATCACCCCTGCGTTATGCCACAGAGTTACGTATGCAGCTCGCCAGCCAGTGGCTGAACAGTGAACGCCTGCCAATAGAAACAGTGGCACAACGGCTGGGTTATACCTCACAGGCTGCCTTTAGCCGTGCTTTTAAACGAATAACCGGTCATCCGCCGGGGGCCAGCCGTCAGGCCCGGAATAATCAGTAAACATCGCGCAGGTAGCGTTTCTGCCGGTTCAGTGCTGACAACCACTGCTCTGCCTCTTCGGAACTCATCCTGCCATGTTCACTGATTATCTGAAGTAATGCCTGATGAACATCTTTTGCCATTCTGCTGGCATCGCCACACACGCAAACTGTGGCGCCTTCCGTCAGCCATTGCCAGAGGATGCTGCCCTGTTCCAGCATCCGGTGCTGAACATAAATCTTGTCAGGCTGATCACGGGAGAACGCCGTATCCAGCCGATGTAACACGCCCTCATGCCGGAAGTTTTCCAGTTCCTGGCGATAATAAAAATCACCGTCAGCGTGCTGCTCACCAAAGAATAACCAGTTATGTCCCCGGGCACCGCTGGCCTGGCGCTGTTGCAGGAAGGCACGGAAAGGAGCAATCCCGGTACCGGGGCCAATCATTATCAGTGGCAATGTATCATCGTCTGGTGGGCGGAAACTGACCTGAGATTTCACAAACACCTGAATAGTGTCACCGATCGCACTGTCAGCCAGAAATGATGAACAGACACCATCCCTCATCCCGTTATTACCATCACGCACCACGGATACCGTCAGATGAATTTCATCCGGAGTCAGCAGCGGACTGGAAGAAACAGAGTAAAGCCGTGGCCGCATCGGCCGCAGATAGCGGATAAATTCTTCGGCTTCGACTCTGGCAGGAAATGCCAGCAGCAGGTCCACTACCCGTTGCTGCTGTTGCCAGCCAGTAAAATCACCTGCCAGCGCCTGTTGCAGCGGCGGAGGAAATTCTCCGCTGAGTGAATGATTGCCAAGATATTCGGCCAGCTCACGACTGACTGCCGACAAATCCAGATAACCCGTCAACGCTTCCTGCAGACTGAGCGTCTGCCCGGAGCTGATGGTTACTGGCTGCTGTGGCTCAAGTTGCAGGGCATGAATTACGGCGCTTACAGATTGCGGTTTATTTTGTGGCCAGATCCCCAGTGCATCACCGGCCTGATAACTGAGCTCAGTACCATCGACTGACAATATTATCTGCCGTGTCTCTTTCTGTGATCCCTCGCAGTTCAGTCGATTACGGGATAACAGCGTGGCACGGTAAGGCTCGTCACGGTGATATTTTGCCGTGACTGCAACTGTCGCACTTTCACGGTTCGCCTCAGTGGGCTCAGCCAGAATATTCACCGGAGCAGAGCCGCTACGTAGCAGCCCGGTCATATTTTCAAGCCACAATCTGGCGGGCTGTAAATCCTCAGCTTCACATTCAGCCCTGGGGGAAAGCCGTATCGCTCCCAGTTCGGTCAGCCGGGCATCCAGACGCCGGCCAAAGCCACAAAACTGGTCATAACTGCTGTCACCAAACGCCAGCACCGAAAAACTCACCGAAGCCAGCGACGGGGCTGACTCCGCAGTCAGCATCTGCCAGAAATTCAGACCATTATCAGGCGGATCACCGTCACCAAAAGTACTGACCACCAGTAAAACTCTGCCGGCGCTGGCGAGTTCAGACGCCTCTAGGTCTGAGACACAACCGGAGCGTGCGGGTATACCTGCCTGCTCCAGCTGGCTGACACATTCGGCGGCAAAAGACTCTGCGTTGCCGGTGGTTGAGCTCCACAATACCCGGACCGGAGCCGCAGTAGCGGCAGCCGTGATCATAGCTGGCTGCCCGGCAGATAACGGTGACGGCAGGCCGGACACCAGCGGCGCGCGGGCATACAATCCGGCCAACAGCCCGTCGACCCACAGGCGTGCATCGTTACCCAGTGGCGCAGTCACCGGCAGCACAGGAATGCCGTTGCGGGCATCAGGCGGGCTTAAACGCAAACCTGCCAGATACCCTTGCAGGTAGCGCTGTTCTTCTGCATTAAGCATTTCAGACAGGCTGGTCCCGGGGACCAGTTGCCCGGCGAACAGGTCTGCTGCTGTGGTGGCAAAGCTTTCGGTCATTACGGCCTCCGCAACGGGCTGAGCATCCGGCTGGTCAGCATCAGCAATATTTGAGGTGTGTATCGGTGTCAGGGAAACCGCGCAATATTTCAGCGCCGGTTGTAGCGATACCGGATCAACCGCATCGCCGGTCAGCGAATTTACCGACAGGTTCTCACCAAACACGTCATTCCAGTGAAACGGCGCAAAACAATGTCCGGGTAATACTCTGTCACTGATCCGGGCAGGCAGAATGGCGTGCCCGCGTCGGGAACGCAGTTCAACAGATTGTTCAGGATGAATATTTAACCGCTGTGCGTCCTGAGGATGAATCTCAACAAAAGGGTTCGGGTTTAGTTGATTTAGCTCCGGGATACGACCGGTTTTAGTCAGGGTATGCCACTGGTGTTGCAGACGGCCGGTATTCATGACAAACGGATAGTCATCATCCACTGGATCTGCCGGAGATACCGGCAGGCAGCAATGAAATTGCGCCCGCCCACTGGCCGTCGGAAAAATGATCCCCGGAGTCGCGGCTGGTTTATCCGTAACAATCACTTCCTGCGATAAATAGCGTATCGGATGGCGGGATTGTTGATCGTCCGGCGAACTGGGCCACTGCACCGGAGAATCATGCAACCGCGCATAACTGATACCCCGCAGATCATAGCCAGTCTGCGGATTATGAAATTGCTGAATTTCGCGAAATACTTCGTCGGCCGAATGATAGTCAAAATCCTGGCTAAATCCCATTTCACAGGCTACCCTGGTAATAATCTGCCAGTCTGCCATGGCATCACCAGGCGGGTTGACGGCCTGCTTCATCAGGG
The DNA here is from genome assembly GCF_002163585.1 of Tatumella citrea. Lineage (NCBI taxonomy): Bacteria > Pseudomonadati > Pseudomonadota > Gammaproteobacteria > Enterobacterales > Erwiniaceae > Tatumella > Tatumella citrea. Next base: position 4,393,882 of record NZ_CP015579.1, on the reverse strand, counting down.
TCACATTGCGTTCGGAATTTATCATTATCCCTTCGGCTTCTGCCCATAAAGCACCTGGCAACAGCACATCGGCATAACGGTTGGTTTCGGTATCGAGAAAGGCATCCTGAGTGATCACCAGCTCTGCCTGTTGAAGCCCCCGGATGACCTGCTGCCGGTTAGCCATACTGGCGGCAGGATTGGTGCAAATGATCCAGCAGGCTTTGATAGTACCTGCCGCCATTTGCTGAAACATATCAACGGTGCCATGGCCACCATGAGCGGGTAAGCTTCCGGAAGGCAGGCCCCAGACATTTTCGGTGAAGCGGCGATCTTCAGCCGACAGCAACGAACGCTGTCCGGGAAGTCCGGGCCCCATATAGCCCATCTCTCTGCCGCCCATCGCATTGGGCTGGCCGGTCAGGGAAAAAGGGCCGCACCCTGGCCGGCATATCGTTCCGGTCGCCAGATGCAGATTACACAACGCACTGGTATTGAGAGTCCCTTGTATGCTCTGGTTGAGACCCATAGTCCAGCAACTCATCCAGGCAGAAGATTCTCCGATCCAGTCAGCTGCTTGCCGGATATCCTGTTCAGTCAGGCCGGTCGCCACTGCCACTTTATCTACAGAATAGTCAGCAAGAAATTCCGGCATCTGTTCCCAGCCACGGGTATAACGGTCGATAAAATCCTTATCTGTTTTTCCCTGGCTGACCAGCAGTTGCAGCAGCCCGTTCAGCAACATCAAATCACTGCCAGATTTTACCTGCAAAAACAGGCTGGCTTTCTCCGCTGTGGCTGTTCGCCGGGTATCCACCACTATCAGTCTGGCACCGGCATTCACCCTGGCCATCATTCGCAGAAACAGAATGGGATGGCAGTCTGCCATATTGGCTCCGATCACCAGAAACAGATCTGCGTGTTCAAAATCCTGGTAAGAACCGGGAGGGCCGTCAGCACCCAACGACTGCTTGTAACCGCTGCCGGCACTGGCCATGCATAATCGTGAGTTCGATTCGATATTCGGGGTAGCGATGAACCCTTTCGCCAGTTTGTTGGCCAGGTACTGAGCCTCCAGCGACATCTGTCCGGAAACATACAATGCCACCGCCTCCGGTCCATGCTGCTGAATTATGGAATTCAGACGATTAGCAGTTTCACGAATCGCGACATTTATCTCCGTCTGTACCGGGCCCTGATGGCGCTGTTTACGCAGAAAAGCATGAGCCAGACGGCCAGCAGCGGTAATGGCTTTGGAGCAGGTCAGTCCCTTGGTACACAATTTGCCACGGTTGGCGGGGTGCAGTTTATCTCCGGTCACTTTGAGCACCCGGTTATCTGCAACCTGCATCACAATGCCGCAACCGACCCCGCAATAGGGACAAACACTTTTAATTTCCCGTGTCTCTTCCGCCATCAGTGCTTCTCCCGTGATGCTCAGGCTGCGACGTGCTTAACCACAACACCACCCTGCTCAGGCAAGGCAACCCGCAAGGCCGGCATCCGGCAATAATTCACGACGTCACCAACAATCAGCAAACCCGGAGATTGTGGCTGATAACGTGCCAGTAATTCTGGCAATGTATTGAGGGTCGCAATCAGCAACCGCTGCTCAGGGCGGGTGCCATTTTCAATGATCGCCAGGGGAGTCTCCCCCGCTAATCCCAACCCAACCAGGCGCTGGCACAGGCGTGTGCTGTGGCTTAGCCCCATATAAAACACCAGTGTCTGCCCCCCGGCTGCCAGCGAAGCGTCTTCGCGCAACTCTTCGCCCGCGCGGGTATGAGCAGTGATAAAACGCAGTGACTGAGCACAATCACGGTGGGTTAACGGCAGTCCGGCAGCAGCGGCACATCCGGTGGCGGCAGTAATGCCAGGAACGATATGGCAGGGGATCCCGGACTGTTGCAGCGAGTCCATCTCTTCGCCTCCCCGGCCAAAGACAAACGGGTCCCCGCCTTTCAGCCGCACCACCCGCTGTCCGGCCAGTGCCAGTTCTCCCAGCAACTGATTAATCTGCGACTGATTCAGCCGGTGATCACCGCGGGATTTTCCGACATCAATGCACAGTGCCTGTTCAGGGACCAGCGCCATTATCTGCTCTGAGACCAGACGGTCATAGACCACCACATCGGCCTGCTGTATCACCCGCAGGGCTTTCAGGGTCAGCAGTTCCACATCTCCGGGCCCCGCCCCCACCAACCAGACTTCACCGGCGCTCACCGGCTGACGCAGATCGGCCGCAGAAAAGAGTTGCTTAAGATTGTTCATCGCTTATCTCCGCTTCAGAATTCTCAGGATGCCACCGCAATGATCTGCGGGTCAGAGACAGGCAACGGCTGGCGATTAACCCGGATAACACCGTTTTCCAGCCGCACCGGCCAGCAACGCACTCTGACTGATTCATCGTCCGGACTAATACCATCAGCCAGTCGCAGACGTTTTTTGTAGAGCGGAGAAATGACCAGCGGCTCTCCAGCCTCATCACCGACTAAACCGCGGGCCAGTACATTGGCGCCGGTACCGGGTTCCTGATTATCGAGTGCGAAAACCACAGGCTGATCACCTCCCAGACGGAACAGTGCGATTTGTTGGGAGCCTAAGCGGGCAGCAATGCCAGTATTGGCCGGAATATCATCCAGTTGCCCGACGGTAACCCACTCGTCGCTGACATCCGGGTGAACTGCCGGGAGAATTTTCTCTTCCGCCATCGCCGGGCGAATCTGCCCGCGTTCCGGTACCATCACTACAGCCTCATCTGGCTGATCGCTGTTGATAAAAGCGCGGAATAATTTCAGATGCTGAGGGTTACTAAGAGTGGTTTTCCATTCACACTGATAAGTCGCCACAATGTGCTGCATTTCACTGTCCAGCGTTTCACCCAGTCCGAGGCTGTCTTCCAGGATCACCGATTTCAGATAACCGATCCCGCCTTCCAGGTTATCCAGCCAGTTGCTGGTCCGTTGTAAACGATCTGCAGTGCGCAGATAAAACATCAGCACCCTGTCGATCGTCCGGATCAAGGTTTCGGTATCCAGATCGGCGGCAAACAGATCCGCGTGACGGGGTTTCATGCCTCCGTTGCCACAGATATACAGGTTCCAGCCCTTATCGGTGGCGATAACACCAATGTCTTTTCCCTGAGCTTCAGCACACTCACGGGTACAGCCGGAGACAGCCATTTTGATTTTATGCGGTGAACGAAGCCCCTTGTAACGCTCTTCCAGTTGGATAGCTAACCCAGTGGAATCCTGAACCCCGTAACGGCACCAGGTAGAGCCCACACATGACTTGACGGTACGCAGCGATTTTCCGTAGGCATGGCCGGTTTCAAAACCCGCCGCCAGTAATTCATTCCAGATGTCCGGTAACTGTTCGAGCCGGGCGCCAAATAAATCCACCCGTTGCCCGCCGGTGATTTTGGTATACAGGTTGTAGCGTTCTGCCACCTGGCCCAGAGTGATCAGACCTTGCGGGGTAATTTCACCGGCTGGAATACGGGGCACCACTGAGTAAGTACCGTCTTTCTGAATATTGCCGAAGAAACGATCATTCGTGTCCTGCAGGGCCAGGTGCTCTGGTTCCAGCAGATAGTCATTCCAGCAGGATGCCAGCAGAGAACCCGCCAGCGGTTTACAAATTTCGCAGCCATGGCCCTGTCCGTGCTGACGGATCAGTTCATCAAACGAGCGGATATTATTCACACGGATCAGGTGATACAACTCCTGACGTGAATAGGCGAAATGGCTGCAGACATCCTTTTTCACTTCAACACCCAGCGCCGTCAGCTCATGTTCCATCACTTGTTTCAGTAACGGGACACAGCCGCCACAACCGGTTCCGGCTTTGGTGCAGGTTTTTAATCCACTCAGCTCTGTACAACCACCGGCCACTGCCAGAGAAATATCACCTTTAGTCACATTGTGGCAGGAACAGATCTGTGCGGTTTCCGGTAACAGTGCGCCCCCTAATCCACCACTGCTTTCGCCGGCAGCCGCTGGCAGAATCAAACTCTCCGGATGTTCAGGCAGCGGAATACCATTCAGCATACGTTGCAGCAACTGACTGTAGTCTGAACTGTCACCAATCAATACCGCACCCAGCAGCGATTTACGATCTTCGGAGACCACAATTTTCTTGTAAACCTGTGCAGGACCGTCGGTCCACTGATAACTCAGGCTACCCGGGGTGGTGCCATGGGCATCTCCGATAGAGGCCACTTCTACACCCAGCAGTTTCAGTTTGGTGCTCATATCCGCACCACTGAACGGGTTGTCCAGTGCTGCCAGACGATCGGCCAGGCAGCGTGCCATCTGGTATCCCGGAGCCACCAGGCCAAAAATTTTGCCCTGCCAGAGTGCGCATTCACCGATGGCCGAAATCGCCGGATCAGAGGTCTGGCAGAAATCATCAATGATTATCCCGCCGCGTGGCCCTTTTTGCAGACCGGCGCTTTCAGCCAGCTCATCACGTGGCCGGATGCCGGCAGAAAACAGGATCAGGTCGGCTTCCAGCTCCGTACCATCGGCAAACCGCAGCTGATGCTGAGCATGTTTCCCCTGAGTGATTTCCACGGTCTGGCGCGAGGTATGCACCTGTACCCCAAGTGCAGCAATCTTCTTCTGCAACATCCGTGCACCGTCATCATCCAACTGTACCGCCATGAGCCGCGGAGAAAACTCCACCACATGGGTTTCCAGTCCGGACTGCAACAGTGCATTCGCTGCTTCCAGCCCAAGCAAGCCACCGCCAATAACCACTCCGCTTTTGGCCTGCGCAGAGTGCTCAGCAATAGCATCCAGATCATCCAAAGTCCGGTACACCAGGCAACCTTTGCGGTCATGCCCTGCTACCGGCGGTACAAAAGCGTAGGACCCGGTCGCCAGCACCAGCTGATCATAAGCCAGCTGATTTCCGTCGCTGTCGGTCACCACACCCGCCTCTGCATCAATATGTGCCACCTGGCTACGGGTACGTAACTCTATGCCGGTTTGCGCGAAAAAATTATCTTTCACCAGTGACAATGATTCGGCACTGCGCCCGGAAAAGTATTCTGACAGGTGAACACGGTCATAGGCCGGATGCTGCTCTTCGCCAAACACCACGACCTGATACTGTTGATGTAGCTGGCGTTCAGCCAGCTGCTCCAGAAAGTAGTGGCCAACCATGCCATGCCCGACAACCACTAATACCGGCTTACTCATATTCCGCTCCCCGCAGCCTCAGGCTGCTGTTATAAACATTGCATGCCACGGTTCAGGCGGCTTTCGGTTGTTTCTCATACAGGAAATGCAATACCTGCTGGCGGTATTGCTGATAACGACGGTCATCTGCCAGAGCGACTCTGGAACGAGGACGTTCCAGGGCCACTTCCATCACTTCGCCGACCGTCGCTGCCGGGCCATTGGTCATCATAAATACCCGATCAGAAAGCAAAACTGCCTCATCAACGTCATGGGTGATCAGCACGATGGTGGTCAGCAGCTGCTGTTGGATATCCATCACCGCATCCTGCAGGTGCGCTCTGGTCAGCGCGTCCAGCGCACCAAAGGGTTCATCCATCAGCAAAACCGACGGCTTCATGGCCAGAGCGCGGGCAATTCCAACCCGCTGCTTCATGCCCCCGGAGATTTCATCAGGCCGTTTGGTGGCGGCATGCTCCATATGCACCAGTTGCAGGTTATGCATGATCCACTCTTTCATTTCGGCTTTGCTCATCTGGCCACGAAATACCTGGTTCACCGCCAGCGCGACATTTTCGTAAGCGCTCAGCCAGGGCAACAGAGAGTGGTTCTGAAATACCACCGCCCGTTCCGGACCCGGTCCGTCAATTTCACGGTTGTTACACAACAATCCGCCGCGGGTAGGGAACGTAAGCCCGGCGATCAGATTCAGTAGTGTCGATTTACCACAGCCGGAATGGCCGATCAGACTGATGCATTCACCGGCAGCAATATCAAAACTGACATTATCCAGAGCCAGGAAATCACCGCTGGCGGTAGAAAATTGCTGGCTGACTTGCTGTACCTGAATTATTGGGTTGGCAGACATCATTCTCTCCTTAACGCTTTTCATAGCTAAAACGTCGGGCGACCCACATCAACAGTTGCTCAAGCAACAGCCCCACGACTCCGATAACAAATATGGCGATGATGATGTGTTCCACATTCAGGTTGTTCCATTCATTCCAGATCCAGAACCCAATCCCCATTCCGCCGGTCAGCATTTCGGCAGCCACAATCACCAGCCAGGCAATTCCTATCGACAAACGCATTCCGGTCAGGATGTTGGGTAATACCGCCGGGAACAGAATTTTGCGCATAACGGTAAACTCCGACAGGCGCAGCACCCTGGCAACATTCAGGTAATCATCCGGAATCCGTCGAACGCCCTCTGCGGTGTTCAGGATCATCGGCCAGACAGAACAGATAAAAATGGTCCAGTAAGACGCAGGGTCCGCCCGCTGGAAAATCAACAGGCCTATCGGCAACCACGCCAGCGGGCTGACCGGGCGAAGTAATGAAATCACCGGGTTGAACATATCGGCGATAAAACGAAAGCGGCCAATCAGGAACCCCACCGGAATCCCCACCAGCGCAGCAAGGCCAAATCCGATGGCGACCCGCTGCAACGAAGCCAGCACATTCCAGCCAATACCCTGATCATTTGGCCCGGCCACATAAAAAGGATGTGCGAAAATCGGGACTGCTGACTGCCAGGTTTGCCAGGGTGTCGGGAAACCGTGGCTGTAAAGCGCCACCATCTGCCAGCCACCCAGCAATAACAGTACCCCGAGCAATCCGGCAAACAGCTGACGGAACACCCGACGAAACATGGCATTGGGACGCCGGGTGGCAGATACCGGGGTTGCCACTTCGCCAGCAGTAGGGACGGGAAGCGTCGCCACTGCCGGAGTTACTTCAGACTGTTGTGTCATGCTGGCCTCACTGGTTGTTGAATACTAAAACTATTGAGATAGCCGGCAGGATCGCTGCCATCCCAGCGTTTGCCGTCCATCAGAACGCTACTGCGCATTTCGCTGCCGGGCAGCGGTACATTTCCTACCGCTGCTGCTGCCTGTTTATAAATATCGATACGGTTGATTTGCCGGGCGACAGCCAGGTAATCAGGCTCTTTTTTTAGCAAACCCCAGCGTCTGTGCTGGGTCAGAAACCACATCCCGTCTGAGAGCCACGGGAAGCTAACTTCACCATCGTGGTAGAAACGCATCGGATGGGCATCCTGCCATGTCTGCCCCAGGCCATTTTCATAACGCCCCTGCATTCGCCCGGCGATGGCATGCACATCGGTATTGATCACTGCACGACCGGCAATGATGCTGGCGGTTTCCTGCCGGTTAGCGTCGCTGGCATCAATCCAGCGTCCGGCTTCCAGCACCGCGGCAGTCAATGCCCGGGCAGTATTAGGATGAGCAGTGACCCAGTCGCCACGGGTACCGAGGATTTTTTCCGGATGATCCGGCCAGATTTGCTGTGAGGTTGCCGCAGTAAAACCCACATTCTCGCTAATTGCCCGCTGGTTCCATGGCTCCCCGACGCAGCACCCCTGCATATTGCCGATTTTCATATTGACGACCATCTGTGGGGGCGGAACCACCAGGCTACGAATTTGCTGTAACGGATGAATACCCGCCGTTGCCAGCCAGTAGTACAGCCACATGGCATGTGTTCCGGTAGGAAAGGTCTGTGCAAAGGTATAGGTGCCGGGCGGATTTGCATCGATATGTCGTTGCAGGGCTGGCAGATCGGTAATCCCGGCGTCCCGCAGCTGATTTGCCAGGGTAATCCCCTGGCCGTTCTGATTAATGGTCAACAGGTTGGCCATTGGCGTTGCCGGCCCTGCCAGCCCCATATGCAATCCGTACAGTTCGCCATACAGAATGTGGGCTGCGTCAAGCTCACCGGACAACAGTTTGTCGCGGACCGTCGCCCAGCTGGCCTGTTTCTGCGGCACAATGCGGATGCCGTATTTTTTATCGAAGCCTTTCGCCGCTGCCATGACTACCGAGGCACAATCCGTGAGGGGAATAAACCCGATCTGTACGGTTTTCAGTTCCGGTGCATCAGAACCGGCTGCCCATACACTATTCATCAGCCCCGGCATCAGCAGGCTACCGGTTATCGCGGCGCTCCCTTGCAAAAATCTGCGTCGGGAGAAAGTCCGGTCTGTTTTTGTCTGTTGGCTCATTCACCCTGTCCTTCTGTGCCCGGTCAGTTTTGGCAAAAAAAAAGCGCCCACCGCTGCATACTGAATATGCAGTGATGGACGCCATTATCCGTAACCCGTGTTCCCGGCCGCCGTTGGTCGGGCCCACAGATTTAATCAATTTTGAATTTATTCAAGCAAGAGACATGCCAGCAGAGGAGCCTTACAGACATTTCAGTAAGAAAATGGGTAATAAACCCTTTATTTAGCAGGGGAAAAATAATCCGTTACAGGAACGGCGGTAAACAGCACACGCTATTTCTGGCGGGTCGGGTTCACCGGGAAAAAATGTGACCTGCACCGCAAAAGAACAATACACGCACCCTTCATGTGCATTTAAATTTAGCCAGGATGGTCGAATACACCGGCGACCGACAGCAATGCAGCGGCGATATCTGAGATCTTTTTATTCTGATCCATCGCCATCTGACGCAGAGTTTTATAGGCTTCATCTTCGCTCAGTTGTCGGTGCTGCATCAGCAGTTTCTTGGCACTGTCCACGGTTTTCCGCTGATGAAGAACCTCGCGCAGATCCGTCAGCTCCTGATTCTGTGCATCCAGTCGCTGTGATTGCTGACGTAACAGGGAGAGCAGCGACTGCCCGAGCTGTGGCTGAACACCTTCACTTTGCAGCCAGCCTCCCGGCCGGTGCGCGTCTACAGAAGAGTGCTCCATAAACACCGAATACCCGCCATAGCTGTCAGCCATCGTCGTTTTCAGACTGTTAATATCTGCCTGTTGCTCGTCACAGGCACGCTGAGTACTGAGAATACGGTCACGGCACAGCGCCATCAGCGTGTGCTGCAAATGATCTTCCAGTTGTTTCATGGTATCGATACGCCGGGTAGCCAGTAGAAACCAGTGCTGGCTGACATCAGTATTCCCCGACAAACTGCCCCGGGTACAGGCAATCCGACGTAACCGTTCAAATTCGCTGTCGGTTGCCATCTCCTGCCAACGGCCCAGGTTGTCCGGGTCGCTGAATTCACTGAAGGTGGTAAAGTAGTGTTCCTGACGTTCAATCAGGCTGACTATCTGCCCGGCCGGATGATCATCCTCATCTTCCGGCATATGTCCGCTGAAGATACGCACCCCAATCGCCCTTTCCTGGCCTGCCAGCTCCTTGCCCTGCATAAAACTGAACAAGGCAATCAGGGCCCGCGAGATGGCCGGATCAGCCGAAGCATCAGAGACCGCAAACACCAGTGACAGCAGGTGACGGATAGTATCGTTGTAGACTTCTACCGCAGCCACCAGGGAGGCGACCCTGCCGGTAATCTGCTGACGGGTTTCCTGTAATACTCCCAGCGCATACACGGCTCTGGCAGCGCAGTGAAATAACCGGCTGGCCTGTGGCTGGCCCGGGTCCAGCGCCTGAGCATTGTCGAGATAGTGCATCAGATCCTGCTGGGACTCCAGTGAGTCCTGCTCACGGTGGCGTAAATCTGCTGCGGTCTGCCGTCCTTCACTGCACAGAAACAGATTAACTGTACCCCGTTCACGTTGCAGATGATGGATAAGCACGCTGACTTTACCTACCAGCTCCCCACTGTCCAGCAAACAGCCCAGGCTGTTGAGTTCACACTGTCTGGAGGCCAGTAAAAAACGAAGGGTAGTCGGTATATAGTCAGTCATCATCAGTCCCCTGCAAAAGAACAATTTAATGCAAAGTACACGCCAGAGCCGATAAAAAGGCAAAAAAATGGCACAGTTGTAAAGTTTGTGGTGAGTGCACCTTAGCTGATGCCATATTCACAGTACCAGCATACTGCCCGGAGAATGATATCTCGCTGAAAATGCCGACCTTTAAATATGTTCATGAGTTGCGTGCTGACTGGTGAAAATAGGTGCAGAGTTTATCAATACGACGATCTTTGCAACAGCGCCCCGCAAAGGGGGCGTATCACGTTATCCGGCATAGAAATAATCTACAAACTGGTTTCGATCCCAGCCTGGAGATTAATGGGATAAACATCAGATGTGATCTTTTGTTCACCATCTGCGACAATTTCAAACGTCCGGGTAAAACGGTTGCCAGTGAAAACAATGCCACCAGAATTATTATCAGAATGGCTGTCTTCAGCTTTCAGCTTCACGCGCAGTTTGTTGTTTTCATTATTTTTCCCGGTAATGATATAACGACCACCGCGCCCTCCATCCTGCAGGGCATTAAGCCAGACAACGATATTGTCGTCGACAGAGCTACGAGTAACACTAACACTCCCTGTAGCAATCACCCGTTCATCACCCAGCCTTCCGGCTATCTGCATCTGACCCGATGGGCGCAGCGTTACCTTTACATCCTGAGCGGCAAACACTGTCCCTGCCACAGAAATTAACAGACTAGTCAGCAGCATCAGTTTACCCGCCCAATGGTATTTTCCAGCCATAGCTTTCACTCCACTTAATCAATGACAGTTGGCGTCTACAACGTAAAGATCTTTATTTTTTTCTACGTTGAGATTATAGGTTGCGGTGCACTGATTACCTTTCCAGTTCACACTAATTCCTCCCTTATCTGGCATGCCGGTCAGATACACAGACCCTGCGTCCCCCACTAATCCGGTTTGCCCCGATTCGCCTTTTATCGTTGCAATCGCACCAAACGGGATAGCAGCATGCTTGTGTTTAAGATTAAACAGGATCTTTTTACCGCTTCGGGTATTAAACTTCACTGGAATAATGGCACCAGCAGTTGGGATAACGCGTATATCAGTCTGGCTAACGTCGACGTCGTCCGGTAATACTGAAGGATCGATTGAGATAACATTTTCCTGATAAGGCCGCATGTTCGCTACCGTGGTGTACCCCATAAAGTCGGTTCGCACACCCATACCGTAACCGACCGGTACGCCAGAAGCATTCGGGGTTTCTACCAGTGCGACCGTGTCACTCAGCGGCTGACCAAAGGTTACACCTCCGCGGTGCACAACAATGCCCCCTTCCAGGTCACCGCTCATCTGCCGCCATTCAGGAGAATAAGTGTAGTTAGCTCCAACCTGGCCGTATCCGCCATACCATTTAGCCTGTAACGCACTGCTGTTTGTTGTATGGTTATTGCCAGAGTTGCGACGCTGACTAACATTCCAGTGCAGGCGGTTATCCGCAGCAGTGCCGTTAAGACCCACCTGCTGATTGCTACCACCCGGTGAAGACGATATTGTCTGCAATGACATTCTGGTTGACGACCCCATCCAGCGCTCAAGAGGTATACTTATCCATATGCTGACCACGTTATCCATCACTACCGAACCATCAGTCTGCGCACGGTTGTTACGCGCAAGGTTCAGAGAAGTATAAATTCCATTGAGGTTGATGCCGTAGTTACCACTCATCAGGTTGGTATGCACAGACCTGTTATGGTACGACAACCGCGTAGCACTCAGACTCAGCGCTCCTGCGTTCCCCAGTGGCTGTGATAGCGTAACTGTCTTTCTGTTCCGCATACCACGATTTAGACTGGTACTGCTGTAGTTATCCGGTCGCCAGGTATCCAGCGCATCTGACAAAGAACTATACCTTTCCGAAGCGTACTGCTGATTAAAAGTCAGCGTGCTGTTGCTGCCATAGATATTGTTGCTGTAGCGCAAACGCCAGCTTTCTCCGTTTTCACGTTGCTTACCTTTTTTTTGCGCCCGGGATGTTGTGGTATCCAGGCTGACACTGCCTAAACGCCCGAGTGATGTTCCCATCCCCGCGGCTCCCGAACGATAGTTTTCCGCCTGCTGCAGGCCGGAGTAAACCGTCATACCATAGGGCAATCCATAGATAGCGGATACCTGGCCGACAGTAGATGAATCCACTGAATGGTAAGATGATCGGTATTTACCCATCATCAGATTGTATTTGAAATACCCTTCATGCAGCGCAATAGCAGGTGTCTGCCAGGGGACGGTGAAGAACTGCTTCTGACCGTCAGCTTCCGTTACGGTTACCTGTAAATCAGAGCCGCTGCCGACAGGGGTGAAATCTGAAATAGCGAAAGGTCCGGGTGCGACTGTATCACTGTAGACAGAATAACCGCCCTGCATAATTTCCACCCGGGCCTGGGTTCGTGCAATACCCCGGATAACAGGCGCAAAAGAACTCTGGTTGAAAGGCACCATATTTTCGTCGGAACTCAGCATGACACCACGGAAAGGCACGCTGTCGAATACATCGCCCGACGTTGTTTTTTCGCCCAGGGTCAGACGGACTTTTTGATCATAAAAACCGCGTTCGGCGTAAGTCCATAACGTCTGCAACCCGGAATTAGTATCAAAATTATCCCAGGTAGAAGAGTTACGCAGACGCCAGGCACCAATATTCGCTCCGGGCTGTACATTAACCCACGCAGTATCGTTAGTCTGTGTTGAGGAACCACGCAGTTCAGAACGGGAAAAATTGGCACTGTAGTTCATCAGCAAGGCTGGCAGACCATCATTCCACAGTGCCTGAGGTGCAATACCGCGTAGCGGTGCGCGCAGTGCAACCTGTGGAATACTCAGCGTTAACTGTTGCATCGGCAGGTTAAAATGGCTTTCCGCGGCCGGAATACCATCAATGTGCGCACACTTCCCATCAGTGGTAAGGACGGAAAAATCTTCGACTTTAATACCATAGCCAGCGAGTTGCTCAAGACTCAGGCAGGGCAGCAGCCGGGAATGCCCATGCTGGTCTTTCTGCACACTGAAATCAATTTCACGTGAATCAACTAACTTTTCGTTCAGGTACACATCGACCAGATATCGACCAGGCGGTTGCCCGTTTTCATTAAACAACGAAATATCAATATCTTTCCCTCCATTCAGCTTTAATGCATCGAACTTATACTCTTTCGCACAAAGGGCAGTGGGCTGTATGATGCAAAAAAAAAATTAAAACGAATAAAGGCTTACTGGTATTGAGTAGCATAAGGTTAGCCTTTATTTATTTTCATGGAATTTTTTGCTAACACCACCGAGGTCAGTCAGGATATCCCACTCTACCGCCCCTTTACCTGGAGAAACATACTGCTTATGGCCAAAAGGCGCGATGTAATCCGCTATGGTAACGGGTTTACCCCCGACAGACACTGAATTGATATTCATATAAAATGGTGTAGGGTTTTCAACGTTTAGTTTATTACCGTTAATCTCCCAATGCAGTTTTTGCGCAGCAGAAATAAGATCACCGTTTACCTGTGCCGGACGGTAAATCATCTTACTGCAGATACTCACCATTACATCGATATTAATTTCGCTCCGGCCCTTACTTACACTATTCTGCTTATCGTCGTCCGGTGGAACACCTTTGACGCACAGCCAGTACAGAGTTTCACGATCGGTGGCAGGAATATTCCCGGATTTAACAATGCGCAGCCGGCTCTGCTGTTTCGCATCCAGCCGGAATAATGGCGGCGTCACAATGAAAGGAGCGCGACCTTTCTTGTCTTCAGAAAAAACCATTGACTGAACAAGGATGGGATAATCCTGAGGATTATTTATCGAAAGAGAGCCGCCCTGAGTGCCTTCTTTGTAAATAACCCGGGAACTTCCGAGCGTTACCGTAAATGTTTTTTTATTGACATTTTCATGTTCAATTGATGATGCGATACCAGAAAAAAAAAGCATAGCCAGCGCAGATGCTTTGAGAAATGTTTTTCTATTCATTACAGTGTTCCTTTTGTAATAAAAATAAAAACGGAATTTATTAGCCTCCAGGCTATATCCGTATAGAAGGCAGTAAATGTTAGATAAACTACCCCTTAAACACCCGACATAAGAAGAAAAAATCCATTCATGATGGTCATTTTAAAAATATAAAAAACCACTTTTACCTGGCATAATTATAGATTTTTAACTGATTAAAAGTACTTGCCAGATTAACAAAAAACACCAGCCGATAAGAATTTAAAGCCCATCTATCGCGCTGGTGTTGTAATCTGTTTGCATTAGACAGAGAAGCAAACTTTCATAAGGCCGTCCCGGTTAACGTGCTACTGTTTTGAGGGACACGCCGGCTGAAACTGATTAAGGCTGATAAACCGCTGCATCAACAGAGATGTTGTAGGTATCAGCATTAACATTCTGCGCTCCTGCCACAATCACATTGTAGTCCATGCTACCCGTTGATGTACCGTTAATAGCCCAGGTCCTGCCATTAATATCCTCAACTTTAACGTTTAAAAGGTTACCAGGAAGAATACTGAAACTCAGTGTATTATTGCTATTATTTCCCCCTGTTGCGATAAAGGCACTGCCTGATTCAACATGGCGATCAGATGCCGTTACGCCAAAAGCCACAGGACCGGTATCATTTGTAGAAACAGTACCTTTTGCCAGAAGAGTCGAGGAGCTAATCGCACCTGCTTTAAGACCAGTTACTGGTATCAGGGTGTTAGTCACGGTAGACGTAGAAGAAAACTCAACATTCGTAGTAGCAGTAGTAATGTTAGACACAGTGCCAGCAGATGCAGCTGCAGATACCATCAGCAGGCCCAGAGAGATAGCGGTCATAGTAAATTTCATTATTCATCCTTTAATTAAAAGCAGTCCATTCCATGAACTTAACTTTGTCCTGACATTACAGAATAAAGCTAAGAGATTAAGAGCTGGCATCATTGTTTATGATGAACCAGATCATTTTAAAACACTAGCCAATCAACATTGTAACTATGTCTGACAAAGTCATTATATGTTATTTTAAAAAAATAACAAAAGTGATTTTAGATTAATTTTTCTCAACTTTTCAAAACACTAACCAATATTAATTAACTATTTCAACAAACAACTAAACACCACTGACCACCCATTAAATTCATTATTTTTATTCACCTTTCATTCAGACCAACGTTTTATGGATCGCCAGTCTCATTCATAATGATGAACCAACAGACAGAAATTATTTACTTGTCCGGTATGGAATAATCTTTCAGAAAAATTAAACAATTCTGACCCTACTCAACGACACAACGGCCCCTCACTCTCACCTGATTAAACAACCATGCGATTTTGGCAATACGCTGAAAAACAGCATATAAACAGGCACAATCCCGTAAAAACATAAATCAATATGAAATCAGCCGGGGATGATCTTACGACGACACCTGCTATTCAGTACTCGCGTAACTTTAACTTTAATGAGTAATTCAACAGAAAGATTGTAGTATCAAATAAGCGTTCGCCATTGTGATAACCCGTATCTACGCCAGTCTACCGAACTGAATTTGGCAATAATTTCTTTTTTCCCGGATAATGTCTGGTATCTAAATATCACTATGCCTGCAGTATTTAACGAAAAAATGATAATATTTTTCTCTGACGGGTATTCTAGGTTTGGTTTTATCTTTTTGTGACGTTGAAAAATGCAAAAAAAATCCCCGTCTGGCTGCGGGGATAGAACACTACGCTGCCATCAGTGTTTACTGGTAAACGAAGGTCACACCGACTATCGACTGCACGTTACCGGCAACCACCTGACCGGAGGTACGGGCATAGGAAGCGGTAAGCCCAAGACTGACCGGAGTAGTACCCACATTCCCCAGAGACACATTTTTATTCGCAGTTAGAACGCCACTACTATTTGATAATTGCACACCAATGCCACTGGCAGGGGAAGCGGATGATGTATTGGTAAATATCGATGCAGCACTGTCAGCTGTAGTACCAGATAAGTAATAGGAGAGCGCTTTTGTTGAACCGCAGTGAACGGTTAAAGGAACACTGGCAGACCCCGGATAATCAGGTAACTGAACAGTGACATTACGCGAAGAAACATCACATCCCCCGGTAGGTACCGTCACCGTATTATTTGCATATAAATTCCAGACAATGGTCTGAGAAACCGTGGTTTCTGATTCACTTTTCTCCAGTCGCAATGTTGCAAACAATGTACCTTGTTGTATAACAACGCCCCCTGCAGCGCCCGTTGCAGTCAGATAAAGAATCGCCTGCCAGGGCTGATAACTTCCCCAGGTGTGACGAACCCAGGCGGTTGCCGAAGTGGTGGGGAAAGGGTAGGTCGTACCATAATAGCCAATGCTACCGGTAAAATTATTTAAAACACCATTATAAACGGATGAGGCGCCGATTCTGATAGGATCTTTATAAGATGAAGGCAAATCATTTTTACACTTGATGCTATCACCAAGATTAACCACAAGGTTCTGATTAGTCTGTAAGGTCGGTTGTAGATTCACATAAACGTTAACACTACCGGAAGTGCTTATGCTGGTACCATTAGCCTGACAGGTAAATGCCTGTGCAGAAAAAGGAATCAGAAGCGAAACAATTAACGAAAAAAATACAGTGGCAAATAAGCGCTGGCTGATCAAAACTCATTCCTTATTATAAGCTAAGTCATTGATTAAAGTATGATAACAAACCAATAAACACTGCCAGATAAAAACATCTTACAGAGACCGCATAAAATAAAAACAGAATAAAAATTATCCTGTTTTCATCGATTGTTATTGATACACAAATGTCACACCAACAACTGACTGTACATTACCGGCAACCACCTGACCGGAGGTGCGGGCATAGGAAGCGGTAAGCCCGAGACTGACCGGAGTAGTACCCACATTCCCCAGAGACACATTTTTATTCGCAGTTAGAACGCCACTACTATTTGATAATTGCACACCAATGCCGCTGGCAGGGGAAGCGGATGATGTATTGGTAAATATCGATGCAGCACTGTCAGCTGTAGTACCAGATAAGTAATAGGAGAGCGCTTTTGTTGAACCGCAGTGAACGGTTAAAGGAACACTGGCAGACCCCGGATAATCAGGTAACTGAACAGTGACATTACGCGAAGAAACATCACATCCCCCGGTAGGTACCGTCACCGTATTATTTGCCCTGAGGTTCCAGATAATTGTCTGGGATACCCCACCGGTAGAAGTATTTTCTTTTTGTAAGGATAAAGAAGCAAAAATCTGTCCGGCCTGAATCACCACTCCGCTGGCTGCTCCCGTCGGGCTGAGATATAAAATAGTATTCCATGGTTGGTAACTCCCATTAGGGGTAGGTACCCAGGGGGTAGGTGAAGCCAGAGGAAAAGAGTATGTACTACCGTTGTATGTAATACTGCCGGTAAATGAGGAGAGTGCTCCTGCGTATGCTGATGCGGTTCCTACACGAATTGGGTCAGTGTATTGCTGAGGAGCATCATTTTTACACTGAATACTATTCCCCAGGTTGACTACCAGGTTTTCATTGGCCTGGACACTAGGTGTCAGAGTTACCGGTACAGTCACAGTACCCGATCCACTCATCGTTGTTCCATTTGCCTGGCAGGTAAAGGCTTGTGCATTGCCCATCAGGATTAAAATAGCGATAAAAAAACTGAGTATATTCGCTACCATAAAATAAAATTTCTTCATCTTAACCCCATTATTGCCACGTATAAGTAACATCAATTGTCGATTGAATCGTTCCCTGAGTAACTTTACCCGCTGGAGTAATGGCCCTGACTTGTAAATTAAAAGCAGTAGATAGGGTTGAGTCACTAACAGCACTGGTCAATGAACCGCCATTAGTTAAATTATTACCGCTGGAGTCAGCCAGTTGGAGTGCAATGTTTCCCGCTGTCCCCTGGTTCAAAAAGTAGGTTCCGGTAGAATCAGAAGTCCCGGTGAAAGTTGCTTTAACGCTACTGGTACCAATCGGGCAATTTGTCAGATCAAGAGTGACGGTTTTCCAGTCTGAAGTTGATCCTGCATTGACAAAAGAGAAGGTGGGTAAATTACCTAATGCCACATTGGCGTTAGTTGTGGCAATAGTACAAGGTTTAGCAACCACTTTACCGCTGATAGTAATTGTGACATCTGCGGCATTTGCTGCCAGACAAGTCAAAAAAATGCCCAGCCCTGCGATTAATTTTCTCATAGACTGTTCCGTTACTTACTCAAATTCAAGGGTAATAGTTGCTGAAGCACTCACTGTGCCAGCGGTTACAGATGAAGTGGTTGACACCATCCGGGCATAAAAATTGACTGAATTCTGCTGCCCACCGGTGAGGCTTACCCAATTCAAATCATCCTGAGTTTGGTTTATCGGCACCGCATTTTGATCTGAATCGAGGATTTCTACGCCAAGGCCCGTTGCATCTGTACTATCACCGGAGTCTATTTTCAGAAGCGAGGTATTATTTGTGTCAGCTGTTCCGGTAAAACCAATTTTTACCGCTGTCGCCGAACTCCCGCATGCAGAAAAATCCAGTGTAAAAGGAACGACGGCCGATGAAGCCCCTTTCTCAGGAAATTGCTTTAACGAATAACTCATCAGATTAACTGTCAGATTCTGTGAGCCCGTGGATAACACACAAGTGTTATCCTGAACATTGCCGGTGATGGTAATAGTGCTGTCAGCAGCAAAACTTATTGAGCTGATAATTAAAGGGCCTGTAATCACTGTAGTTAAAGCGATCAGCTGTAGATATCTTTTCATTATCATCCTCTGCTTCTAACGTTACTGGCAATCAGCTGATGCATAACTTAGCGCCTGATTCTGACTGGATTCTGGTAAGTGATAAGTGACAGTACACTGATCGGCTTTCGAGTCCCCCCAGCGCACATTGATTTTTCCTGCCACAGGTAAGCCGGAAAGATAAACCTGCCCACTATCACCTACAATACTGGCTGAATTACCCCCCTGAAGAGTTGCTGTCGAACCAAATGGAACAGCTTTACCTTTATGTTGCAGGGTCATAATCACTTTAAGTCCGACATGAGTTTTAAAATCCGCGCGGACTACTGCACCATGTGTAGGAACAACACTAATGACGGCATCATCCAGGTCGACATTATTTGCCAGCGTATTAGTATCTAAGGCTATCCGGTTTTCACGGTAATCCATGGCATAAGGTTGGACAGCATAGCCACGCCAGTCTGTTGTTACTCCGGTCTGGTTTTGAACCGATACGTGGCCTGCGCCAGGTGCTTTAATTAAAACTACGGTATCATTGAGAGGTTGACTTAAAGTAATACCATTCGCATGAGCGACTACACCACCGCTTAAGCCATAATATACCTGTTTGTAACCATCACTGCTGCTGTAACCAATATTTGCGTTTCCATAAGCGCCACGGTAATACAGAGAGGCTGTATTCGTTGACCCGGAATCAGTGTTTCCACCGCCGGTATATCCCGTCTGAACGTTATAGCTCAGGTTATTATCCTGCAACAAAGTACCGTAGACACCAACCTGATTAGTTGACTGGCCTTTAAGATCACTGGATGAACTATATGTGACATTGGATTGATTCCAGGCACTCTGGTTATCTGAACGCATCCAGTGACTAAATGGAATATTAATATTAAAGGCTAAGACCTGATCAGTGCCTTGTTGCCAGGCATTTTTATTCAGGGTGTAATTCACACTGAAGGTGATATCCCGGATAGCACTGCTATACCCCATCTGCAACTGGAGGTCATCTTTATTGGTGCCCCAATAGGTTTGTTGACTACCGGTTAAATATAACGTCGAGGTTTTACCCACCTGTTGGGTAATCGTAGCCTGTACCCTTCCACGCTTACTATAAGATAAATTATAGAAGTCGCTATAAGTAGGTTTGACCTGTAGCGGGCCATCTTCTGTCTGTACCGTATAACCACTCATTCTTTGCCAGGTTGTATCAGCAAAAGAATAGTAACCCTTGGTTGAATATCGGTATCCAACCAGCTGGAAGTTAGTTCCTGTATCCTGTAGCGATTTGTTATAGAGGAAACGATAAGATTGCCCCTGATGACTACTATTATCAGTCAGGGTAGAGTTAGCCTGGGTAGCATCAACAGAAATTGCTCCCAGTACTCCAAGGTTTTTCCCTATACCAAAATTATAAGCATGGTATTTGTCAGACTGTTGAGTCCCACCGAATAAAGTAAAGCCAGCAGGAAGCCCCCAGAGTAATGTCCCCTGGGCGAATCCTGGTGTATCCTGCCCTGAATTACCACTCCGGTATTTTCCTCCTGTAAAGGCGTATTTAATTCGACCTTCACGTTGTAACATAGGGACAGAAGCATAAGGAACAATGAAAGACTGCGTTGATCCATCGGCCTCGGTGATTATGACCCTCAAATCTCCACTATTACCACTGGCATTAAGATCGTTAATGGTAAAAGGCCCTGGCGGGACAGTGATTTGATATATATCGAAGCCATTCTGCCTCACGGTAACTTTTGCAGTTCCGTGCGCAATACCATGAATGACAGGGGCGAATCCCTGCTGGCTGTTAGGTAACATACTGTCATCAGAAGCAACCTGCACACCTCTGAAATTCAGGCTATCAAATATATCACCCGGCGTATAACTATCCCCCAGCGTCAGACGTCCTTTTAGTGGTACGATGTCACGCTCAAGGTAAGTATTGACATGTTTCCATTTATTCTCATGGAAGTTTTCACCATCACTATAACTCCATGTCGAGTTATCTCTTAGCCGCCATGCCCCCCAGTTAAATCCACTCTGCAAATTAAGATAAGCATAGTTACTGCTGCTACTTCCCGGGGTATGAGCATTATTTCCTGTAAAGGTGTAATTCAGTAAACCTGCTGTAATCCCGTTATCCCATAACTCCGGAGGAATATAACCATGAGCCTGATTACGCATCAACGCCTGAGGAATACTAAGATCCAGACGTTGTTTACCCGCATCAAATTTACTGGTTGCATCTTTATTTACCATACTAAACGGGATGCAAGAATCTTTTGCCAGGGCAGCAATACCGGGAATAGAAAGAACACTCACTCCCATTTCCGAAAGCTGACTTTGGCTAATACACGGATCTAATGATTTCTTATCAGCGCTTAACCTGAAATCGACCGTCCTCGTAGTCATAAATCCGTTATTCAGGTATATATCCACACGGTATTTACCGGGTGGAGCCTCAAGACCACTTTCAAACTGAGACAAATCAGCAACTGCACCCGGATCATTTGACAAGAAACGAGGGTTAAAATAGACGTCAGCATGGGCTGGTGGCTGACACAATAGCGTCAAAAACAGAGCCAATGGCGTAACGGATAAATACCGTTTAGTCATATAATTTGCTGATAAGGCCATTAGTCAAGTGGTCCCGTATTAAATGGCATTTAATGACCCGGCTATCTTATATAATGATTAGCCGGTATCATTCAGATGATGCTGATTACTGAAAAATCCCTTTAGTGACCGGGGTTAACGCACCAAAGTCATTAATTGTCTGATAAGTAATCGATTCACCAGAACCGGGCAACAGAGGTACAGAAATATTACCCATTGGTGGTACCATCGTATTCGCTAATTCCTTATTACCAGCCATCAACGATGTCACTGTGAGGTAATAAGGTGTCGGATTGATTAGGGTCAACTGAGAGCCAGACTTATGAAAACGCAATTTACCCGGAGCTGCTTCCGGAGGGATGCTCAATCCAAGTGGTCGATAAAAAAGCTTTATACGACTAATGATTGCCAATTGTAAGGTATTCTGTGATTGCTGAGACTTATTCATCGAAGGTATTGCTTTCACATTTACCCAAAATAGTGTCTCTCTGTCCCTGGGAAGGGTTTGGTTGGTTCCATCAATAATTCTTAGTGTATTTTCTTTTTTACCATTAATAACGAAAAGTGGAGGCGTAATAACAAACCGGCTCTCTTTTTCACCAGCAGCATTCTCTATCCATGACTGAATAAGATAAGTGCTTTTTTCATCATTATTGCTGATCCCTAATGTTACTTGCTTTTGGTCAGAGGGATAAACGACACGAGTTGCACCTAGTGCAACACCTGCCTGAGCCTGGCTAACAGCACCTAAAGTAGCTACAGCCATCAACGCCAAACCGAACATTTTTTTACGGATAATTTGGATCACTACATACTCCTTCATCAATAAATTTAAGTATAAATTAATAATTCTACATTCTTATTATAGTTAAGCTATTGATAAGTCAAAGAAAACCAAGCCTGGGCATTTGCAATACCTCCGCTTACCTGTGTTGAGGTCGCTCGATACTTTGCAATGAGATTCAGGGTTAATGGACCAGAGTTATTGACTCTGATCGGTAGTTTTCCGCTATTAATTGGAATTATATTTCCCTGCTCATCAAACAGAGCAATACCGATTCCTTTGGCTACGTTGTCGCCTTTTTCTATAGCCAGTAAATCAGGATTACCCTGATCGGCTACACCACGAAAAACAACATTCATGTTTCTACTGACACTTTGAGTACAGTATTTAAAATGCAGAGAAAACGGTACAGGATCCGAATCATCGCCAGCATGTGAAAATTTATTATTACTCACCTGCCCCATCGCCACTGTCAGATAACGATCGCCATCATCAACAACGCAGGTATTCGACAAAATTTCACCCTGAAATTTCATCAACCCGCCAGCCAGACTGACAGTATTAATCGGAAACGCTATCGATTGCCCGGTAATAGTCAACAGTAAAAATAATCCTGTTTTCCACATGTCATATTCTCTGTATCAGGAAAATGAAGACGGACCATCCCTGGTCCCGGATATGGAAATACCCGATGTATATTCTTACTGGTACTGAACCTGGAAGGTAGCATCTGCGTTAGCAGTACCCGCCTGAGCTGCACCCAGAGCATAATAACGAGCCTGGAATGGCAGGGTGTTAGTACCATTAACTAGTGTTTTGGCAGTGCTGAAAGTCGCACCGTCAAGTTTCAGAGCTGAACCAGTGCTGTCCAGAATCTGAATACCAACGTTGGACGCAGAGCCTGCTGATGAGCTTTGCAGAGCCAGTACATCAGGATAGGAAGTGGAAGTAGAAGCGCCAGTAGAGTCAGTGGTCGTACCCGTTGCAGTTACTCCGGCAAAAGCAATTGATGCTTTGGTAGCAGTAGTGATATCGCAGTCATCTAATTGAATATTGAAGCCTACAGCACTGCTGGTATCACCCTGAGCAGCCAGTGTACTCGCTTTAACCTGACCCAGTTGTACAGTCTGATCAACAGATCCTGCATCAACTGCGCAGGCAGCATCAACAACTTCACCTTTAAAATGCACAGTTCCGCCATTGACTGTTGTTGTAGCTGCATGAGCCATAGAAACAGTCAGAGACAGAGCAGAAAGGACGCCAACTACCAGTGATTTGATTTGCATACAGTTTGCCTTATTATCCAAAAAAATTAATGAATATAAAAATGGCGGCCTGCTTTCCGGTTCAGTGCAATGAAGTTCATTTATAACCTTCCTGTAGGACCAGCCTGTCTGAATCAAAAAGCACAAAGTGCATGATTCGAACGCCTATTAGCATAGGACTAATCTCAGGAAACTGGCAAACAAATTGATCATTTTTATTTATATATAATCCGCAAGATAAATTACCAAAACTTACTTTCAGTTTGACAAATCAAAAAATATACGAAATATCTTGCCACATTTTGCTTACCATATCCTAACAAACAAAAATAACATTATAAATCAATAAGTTAGTTATAAATTGCATTTCAAATTCACGTTATTTATTAGAAACATTCCGTTAACAGATCAACTAAATCATACTATGTAAAGGAAAACATCACATAAAACAATACAAAATAACGATCAATTCTCAGAATAAAATAGACAAAACCTTAACTAAACACACAAATAAACTTAAATAAAATTAATGAATGTATAGATATAAGATTAATCAAATGTATTTTCCTATTTAAAATAAACAATTGAACGGTAATTCCTATCATAGGATTAATAACAAAATAGAAATAATCAATGATCTGATAGTTCAGGGGGGATGTAGAATGAAACATCAGCTTTGGTAATGTTTATTTTGTGAGTGAACGCTGCAAATACTGAGGTGTTTATTTTTCACACCGCCATTGTCGGCAGCCAATTAAGACTGATAGTTAGCCCCAGCGACCTCCCTGGACGCTGAGGTATAACTAAAATGGAGAGGAAAAATTTAATACTGAGAGTGATAATCCTGACCTTTATCCCAGCGATCCTGCCAGTGACTGGTATAAATACGAGCCAGTTCGGGGGAGTTATGGATAACCAGGACATTCTCAGAATTCCGCCGTTCTGCACTGGCAGTATAGTTAAATGAACCGGTCTCAACGGTCTGATCATCAACGATAATTGTCTTATCGTGTTGTATCGGATAATGCTTGTCTGTCCGCAGGGGAATCCCCTGATTGACGATAAAATTCATCGCAGCAAGGCTGGATTTACTTCGGTTACCCCGCTCATCCACCACAATTTTGACATCAACGCCGCGCTTTTTAGCGCTGGCCAAAGCCTGCATAATATCTGGCGCAGTAAAAGAATAGGAAATCATACGGATACGATGCTGAGCACTATTGATGGTTTTCAGTACCAGACTACGGGCCGTGCCTTCCGGCGAAAAACCCACTTCAACTGACTGACTGGCAGCCATAGACATAACCGGAGCTGCCAGTAACACAGCAACCAGTAAATACATACTTCTCTTCATTAATACATCCATTTACTGCCGGGGAATCACTCTGTGGTTCAGTGCCATCAGATACGCATTACTGACTGACTCAGCGTTGCTTTTTAGTCATTGCGCGGCACCCTACCATTTATGCAGACAATAAAAAATCCGCATTTCCTGAAAACGGATCTGCGGAGACAAAACGTGGGAGTTAAACCCTGTGGGGAGAGATTAAGACAGCCGTCTGTTTAGCGGCCGTTAAACGGATTGCCGGTTTCATAACGGTCAGAATGCAGCGTCTCACTTTGCAGATAACGCCAGACATCTTCATTGACAGCCACTCCCTGTGCGTCGGCCAAAGCCTCACGCAGGATACAGTCTTCGCCCGGATAAAGTACCCGATCCACCCCTTGTGCCGGTTTACTGGCCTTTAGCTCCGCCATCGAGCGGGAGACACTGGCCCGAAAAACAGCACTGTCAGTAAATGCCGCAGGATTGAAAATCACGTGCAACTGTCCGAGATTTCGGCCTTCCGACATATTCTGGTACATGGATGAGACATGCTTGCCAAAGGGCAGCCCCAGTAACATCCCTGCCAACACATCCACCATCATCATTAACCCGTAACCCTTTGGCCCTGAAATAGCATTCAGGCCCGCAACTGCCGTAGGATCAGTGGTTGGCTGACCGCTGCTATCCACCGCCCAGTCAGACGGGATAGGCTGATGGCGAAGGCGGGCATCAAGGATTTTCCCCCAGGCCTGGACGCTGGTTGCCATATCCAACATCATATAATCATCACCTTCGCCCGGGGCGGCAAACGCTATCGGATTGGTTCCATAGTAAGGTTCTGAGCCACCAAAAGGCACAACCATGGGATCAGACTGGCATAAAGATAGCGCCACCATTCCCGACTTTGCTGCCTGCTCAACAAAAAATGACAGCGCGCCGCTGTGGCTGATGCGGCGGATACCGACAGCACACAACCCCTGCTGCCTGGCAATTTCAATACCACGCGTCATTGCCTGCTGCGCTGCAAAGTGCCCCGGACCATTATCACCATCAAAAATCATCACTGACGGTAATTCATGACGGACAGTAAATTCAGGGGCTGTATTGATCCCTCCTTTACAGATCCGCTCAACATAATATTCAGTCCGCAGTGCACCATGTGAATGGACACCCCGTTTATCTGCATGCACCAGCGAATCCGCAACGGTCGCGGCATGAAGTGCCTGCAGACCGGCACGCTGCAGTTTATCGCTGATCAGTGTCTGTAACTGCTGCGGGTCAACTCTTATCACTGCTACTCCCTCCGCCGTTCAACGGTGCCCTGATACGCGGCAAACGTGACTCAAACCAACAGGCGATTGAAATTAAATCACTTTCCTTCATTGAGTGGCCGATCAGCTGGAGGCCTATCGGTAAACGCTGAGCGGAAATTCCGCCAGGTAGTGTAATGGCAGGTAATCCAAGGAATGACCAGGGAGCACAGAACGAAGCATCGCCCGTCGAAGACAGCCCTTGCGGAGCCACTGACGGCGCTGCCAGCGACAGAATCACATCGCTGTCAGGAAAATAGTCATCACGCTGGCGGCGGCATTGCTGCATAAAGGTTATTGCCTGTTGATAGACCTGCAGAGAGGTCTCCCGCCCCTGTTGAATCAGGGCCGAAGTAGCTTTACCGACCGCAGATAAATCTTCACCAATTTTCGCCGACAACCCCTGACAGGCTTCATAAGCCAGAATAGTTTCCAGTGCTGCCAGCCATTCCGGCGCCTTATCTGCTGCCTCAAGCGGCCGGCATTCAATTCCCTGCTCATTCAGCCAGCCGATAATCCCGGAAAACCAGCTTTTCAGTTCCTCATCCGCTGACTGCCATTGCTCTGGCATATACAGCCTGACCCGGCGTGGCTTCACCGCGACAGGGGGTGATACCGTGGTCTGATTATCAACTATGGCTTGCTGACAAAGGCTGGCATAGTAGCAATCAGAGACAATAAAACCAGCGTGGTCGAGCGACTCTGCCAGCGGCTGAATACCCTCCACCGACACCCGCCCATAAGTCGGTTTAAACCCGACCACACCACAGTAGGCGGCCGGACGAATAACCGACCCTACGGTCTGGGTGCCCAGGGCGATATTGACGATACCTGCCGCGACAGCCGCGGCCGAACCGCTGGAAGAGCCTCCCGGAGTATGGCGGTAGTTCCACGGATTAACCGTTGCTGCAGGATGGCGCCAGGCAAACTCAGTCGTAGCTGTTTTACCAAAAATCGTCGCACCAGTAGCTTTCAGCTGCCGGACGATTTGTGCATCTTCTGCCGGCAGGTGCCCCTGAAACAGCGGGCAACCGTAACCGGTGGGCATATCCCTGGTTTCTATAAGATCTTTCACCGCGACAGGAATGCCGGAAAGCGGTAATCCCGCTGGTGTTTCCGGATAATTATCAGGCAGATACACAAATGCCTTCAGCTCAGGATTTCTTTGTTGTGCCGCAGCCATTGCCTGCGCCAGCGGGGTGGTCTGTTTCATATTGCTTCCCGTCATGACCCGATAATCACGGATTATTTCTTATAGATGTTATGTACTACATCTGCGTAAGTGACCTGACCCGGTTTAATATTGCCGATGTACTGCTGCACATTAATGGCATTATTAAATGCCCCTTCGGAAATAAACGGATCGACTGCATAAATGTTATTTTTTGCCAGACGGTCTACCGCATTAGTCACTACTTTGGCATCCAGAGTCGGGAATTCTTTAATCGCTACCTGACGGGCAATATCCGGAGAGTTATGAATCACTTTTTCGGCTTCAGCCAGACCTTCGATAAAGTTTTTCACCATCTCTGGTTTACTTTTAACTGTTGACTCCAGAGCATCAATTGCAGAGAACGCAAACTCTCCCTGATACTTATCATTAAACGAGTAAACAATCTTATAGCCGCTGGCAATTCCCTGATCGACCTGAGGTTCATAGACAGTTGCCGCCTGAGCACGACCGACGCCTAACGGTGATAACTCAGTGCCCAGCTGAACAGTGCTCAGATTCACCCCCTGAATCCCTTTATCTTTTATCAACTGCTGTAACAGATAAGTAGTGGTGCTTGGAGGCATTGCAGTAGAAACCGTTTTACCTTTCAGATCGGCTTCGGAATGCAGGTTGGCTGAAGGTGGGGCAATAATCCATACCGGTACCCCGGCAACCACCAGCCCGATATTGGTGATCGGTGCGCCTTTAATATGTGCCAGTACGGCGGTCATCGGGTCCTGTAACGAGAAATCTGCGTGCCCGCCAATCACCGCGGCTACGGCCTGCGCACCACTGCCGGCCGTCATCAGTTTTAAATCCACGCCATGTTTAGCAAAAATCCCCTGATCGATACCAACATACAGCGGCAGATACTGAATCGAGTGGAAAGCTTCATAAATGACAGCAGGCTGGTTTGCCTCTGCAAATGAGGCAAACGCTGAGGTTCCGGCCAGCACAGCTACCGCCGCCAGTTTACGAACAGATTTCATTTTCATGCTTTCCATTTAACCACCCTTTTCTCAATATATTGAATACACCAGGTTACCAACGATGCCATCACTGTCAGTACAATGACGCCAAGCCAAACGGTATTAAGATCAAACAACGAACCCGCCACAAAAATTTCATGCCCCAGGCCGTTATTTGACGAAATATATTCCCCCACCACTGCACCAATCAGCGAAAAGCCGACGTTGATCCGGATAATGGAAAAAATCCACGGCACCGACGACGGTATAATCAGCTTTTTGAATACCTGTGCATTAGAGGCTTTGAAAGAACGAAACAGGTTCATTAAATCGCTGTCGATTTCTCTGGCCACAGCGCAGGCAGAAATCATCGCGACGGCAAATGAAGAAATAGCAGACAACCAGATTTTTGAGGTGGTATCTGAGCCAAACCAGATAATGATCAGCGGACCGAGGGCAATTTTGGGAATGCTGTTGAGGATGACAGAGAATTGCTCACCAACCTGCGACAGTTTTGGGTAAAACCATAACCCCAGACCGAGAATAATCCCCAACCCGCTACCAATCACCAGACCCATGATCGTTTCATAAAAGGTAATCCAGGTATCAAAAATCAGTTGTCCCTGGGTCAGACCAATAACGGCTGAGTGATAAATACCGTAGGGTGAACCTAATAACTGACCATTAATCCAGTTCTGCTGAGCTGCCAGTCCCCATAAACACACCAGTAAAAAAAGAATAAAAAAGACAATGATTGTCGCTCTGCGCTTATCTGCATTTTTTGTCATTGATGTCAGTCCTATTTGCCGTGAGCTACGTTATTCATTCTTAAGCCATCCCAAATCTGGGTATGGTAATCATGAAACTCAGGCGCTCCGCGGGCAGAAACGGCTGTTCTCGGTCCCTGGGTGGTCAGGTCAATTTTTTGCTCCATCACGATTTTTGCCGGCCGGCCGCCAAGCAGGACCACCCGGTCACTCATGGCAATAGCTTCATCAATATCGTGAGTTACCAGAATGACACTGGTCTCTCCGGTTCTGGTCAGATTCATAACGTCATCTTCCAGCATCAGCCGGGTTTCATAATCCAGTGCAGAGAAAGGTTCATCGAGCAGGATCACTGTCGGGTCACATAACAGTGTTCGGGTCAGGGCAACCCGTTGTTTCATCCCGCCGGACAGAGAAGCCGGATAGGCATTTTCTACCGAAGAAAGGCCGTAGCGAGCCAGCATATCAATCGCTCTCTGACGATCGGCCGGGGTAATTTTTCGGAATAACTCAATGCCAAGTAAGGCATTATCCAGAATGGTTCGCCACGGTAATAACAGATCTTTTTGCAACATATAAGCAATACGACCCACAGCACCGTTTTTAGCCGGCCCTAATACCACACTGCCGGAACTGGGTTTCAGTAATCCTGAAATCAGATTAAACAAAGTACTTTTTCCGGCACCACTCCGTCCAACAACCGCAACAATTTCGCCCGCTTTTACAACGAAGTTAAGAAACTGAAATAACCGTAACTCTTCGCCATTTTCCAGTACAAAATGATGGCTTAACTGATTTATCTCCAGGGGGTGCGGTGATTCAGATTCCTGCAAATGACTCATTATTCCTCTGCCTCATGGTTATCCGTAAATTCTGCTACAGATAATCGCTATGCACATACCATGCCAGAGATGAAATAAAATAAACCACTGTTTTATATAGGTTAGTCAAAACAACTGTGAGAAATAAAACTTCGGAATTAGAGCCTGATTACGGGGGATATCACTTTAATGGTGCAATTGTACAATAATAATATATGTCAGATATATTATTATCCGGACTTTATCTGATTCGCGGTATACCTGACGGATAAAGATAAAAAGTCGCTTTATTTCATCGGTATTTTCAGCGAATAAAAAGCACCCGCGCTGATTCAGTGCAGTTTGCACAGTCACGGGGAGAAAGAAATATTTATCAGCCAGCATTAGCCGGCCTGGCAGTTAATTTTTGCTGCAAATCTCGCGCTGGAAAACAATTTAATTTCTTTGAGTTCAATAACTAAAATCCGGATAACAGGCTGCGCAGGCAGGCAACCGATCATTCTGGCAAGGATTTTGCCTGTATTACCTCAGCAGGATCGATAGCGGGAAACCGGTGTCGGCATACAATTTGAAAAATGATCACTAGGGTTCCGGTCTGTCAGATACAGATGTCTGGTCCGAGAGTGATCGACCGCCCTCTGGCGGTTACACGGCGGGATAAAAACCCGGGAGGCCAAAAAGCGAGAACCGTTCTCGCCATCGACCTCCTGCCTTTTATCCATGCTTACCGTCAGAGGAATTGCCATGATTAAGACCCGTCAACGCCTGTTGTTATGTGCCCTGTGCCTGACAGCATTGATTACCCGGCCTGTAATGGCTGCCACCGAACCCACCTTCAAAATTGCCTGGTCCATTTATGCCGGATGGATGCCATGGGACTACGCACAGAAAAGTGGCATCCTGGCAAAATGGGCAAATAAATACGGTATCAAAATCCAGTTTGTTCAGGTGAATGACTATATTGAGTCGGTTAATCAATATACTTCCGGCGGATTTGATGGCTGCACCATGACCAATATGGATGCGCTGACAATTCCGGCCACTGGCGGCGTAGACAGTACCGCACTGATTGTCGGTGATTACTCTAACGGCAACGATGGCATCCTGCTGAAAGGTGATGGGGATGTTAAATCACTGAAAGGACAATCGGTGAACCTGGTGCAACTGTCGGTTTCAGAATATTTACTGGCCCGGGCGCTGGAAAAATCCGGCATGAGCGAAAAAGATATCAAGGTTGTAAACACTGCCGATGCAGACCTGGTCGCTGCCTTTGGAACCCCGGACGTAAAATCTATTGTCACCTGGAACCCACTGCTGGCAGAGGCTAAAAAGCAGCCTGGCAGTAAGGAAATCTTCTCCTCCGCCCAAATCCCGGGCGAAATCCTCGACCTGCTGGTGGTCAACAGCAATACCCTGAAAGCGCATCCGGAACTGGGTAAAGCCCTGACCGGCGCCTGGTATGAAACACTCAAAGCCATGCAAGGCAACAGCCCTGATGCCATTAAGGCCCGGACCTACATGGCAAGTGAATCAGGCACTGACCTGAAAGGTTTCGACGAACAAATTGCGGACACTTATCTGTTCAGCACTCCTCAGCAAACACTGGCTTTTGTTGATGGCCCACAGATCAAAACCACTATGCAATCCGTTGCTCAGTTCTCCTTTGCCCACGGCTTACTGGGTGAAGGCGCAGCAGATGCAGCCGCGGTAGGGATTACCACTCCGGCTGGTAACTGGGGAAATCCGGCCAATCTGAAACTTCATTTCACCGATGAGTTTGTGAAACTCGCGGCAAACAACCAGCTATAACCATCTGTTCAATTGATAAACAGGGCATTCGATGAAAAAAATGATCAACTACCAACCGCCACGCCTGTCACGCGGCCTGATGGGGCTGTTGCCTCTGATGTTGCTGGTACTGGTGTATCTGATGGCTTCGGATGCCCGCTTGTCGGTTAATGCTTTCGATAAGCTGTTACCGTCCTTCAGTTCAATGGGAGATGCGTTTTACCGCGCTGCTTTTACCCGCGATCCCCGAACCGGACAATACCTGCTGTGGACCGATACTTATGCCAGCCTGCTACGGCTGCTGAGTGGAATAGGGATAAGTGCATTTCTCGGGCTGGCTCTGGGTATTTTTTGCGGCGCATTACCGGCAGTCCGCGCTCTGATATCCCCTTTGGTTACGCTGTTTGCACTGATTCCACCCCTGGCGGTACTGCCAATACTGTTTATTATTTTCGGGTTGGGTGAGTTGTCAAAAGTGGTGCTGATAGCCGTAGGCGTCACTCCTTTTATCGCCAGGGATTTACAGCAACATGTTCAGTCCATTCCTCAGGAACAATTAATTAAGGCTCAGACACTGAGCGCACATAGCGGGCAAATCCTGTGGCGAATCATTCTGCCTCAGTTGCTGCCACGACTGTTCGATGCCGTCCGGTTATCACTGGGTTCAGCCTGGTTATTTCTGATTGCAGCAGAAGCTATTGCTGCAACGGAAGGACTGGGTTACCGCATCTTTCTGATGCGGCGCTATCTGGCGATGGACATGATTCTGCCCTATGTCGCCTGGATAACATTGCTGGCCTTTACGCTGGATGCCTTGCTGCGGATTATCAGCCGCCGCTGCTGGCCCTGGTACTACGTTAAATAAACCAGAGAGGGAATGAGCAATGAGCTTACTGAGCATGCGTAATCTGGAAAAACATTATGACCAGCAGGTGGTACTTGAGCGGGTGAATGCTGAAGTACAAAAAGGTGAGTTTGTGTCGATCGTCGGTGCATCCGGTTGCGGAAAAACGACCTTTCTTAAAATGATGCTGGGGACTGAAACTCCGAGTAAGGGTGAGATTCTGCTTGATGGTAAGCCCATCAAACAAGAACCCGGTGAAGACCGTGGTGTGGTATTTCAGCGCTATTCGGTCTTCCCACATCTGACCGCACTGCAAAATGTGATGATCGGAGAAGAGTTTGTTCAGGCCCGCTGGTTCGGCCGGGTCTTTGGCAGCAAACGTAAAGCTATCGCTGCCAGTGCCACCGAAATGTTACAGCAGGTAGGCCTGGGCCATGCCCTGGATAAATATCCGCACCAGCTGTCAGGGGGGATGCAACAGCGTCTGGCATTAGCTCAGGCATTGACCAAAAAACCCAGAATATTGCTGCTCGATGAACCCTTTGGAGCCCTGGACCCGGGGATCCGCAAAGATATGCATCAACTGATAACCCGCCTCTGGCAACAACATCAGCTGACCATATTTATGATTACTCACGATCTGAAAGAAGGTTTTTCGCTCGGCTCAAGGCTTTGGGTATTCGACAAAATTCGCCATGACCCGCAGGCCCCTGATGCCTGGGGTGCCAGTATCACCTATGACATCCCCCTGGATCGGGGAGCTGCGGGCAGCCTTTCCGCCGATATCAGGCACAAAATCAGTCAGCAGGTTTACCCTGCCGACACATCGTCTGACAAACAATGACAGAGGAGAACACCATGACTGCATCCAGCGACAGTTTATACCAGACATTGCTCCCCGCCGGCTCCCACTGGTCACTGCTGGTTAAACGCGGCTCTGCACTGCGCCTGACCGATCCGCAAGGGACCGCCAATCTCGGTATGCTTTTTTACAACCCACAGGACCTGCTGGAAAAATATAACGCGCCCGATACGCTGAAATGCCAGCATACCTTTCGGCTTAGCCACGGCCATTGTCTTTACTCCGATATGGGCCGCATTTTCTGCGGTATCGAACAGGACAATTTTGGCTGGCACGATACCGTGTGTGGCACGATGAATGCCGAAGATACTCAGCAACACTTCGGGCCTCTCGATTATCAGCAGGCACATAATCAACGTCACCAGAACGGCTACGACAGCTTTCTGGTCGAACTGGCGAAATACGGTTTAGGTAAACGGGATATGGCCGCCTGCGTTAACTGGTTTTCCAAAGTCACCGTGGACGATGAAGGCAATCTGACCCTGCAACAACAACCGCAACCAGCTGCCAGCGTCACCCTGCGATTCGCGATGGATACTCTGGTGATTATGCATACCTGCCCGCACCCGTTGACCACCTCTGTCAGTTGGCCACAGGCACCTGTCAGTATCGAACTGCTGGATAACTTCGCACCGTTGCCCGCTCACTGCCTGACTCATGAAGAGAATCAGCGCGGGAATACCAACAATACCCTCTATAACCAGAACACTTTACGCCGGGAGACTCTCGTATGATTAAGACCAGTTCACGCCGGATTGAGGATGCCAGCTATCGCGCTCCGGTAAAAGCCGGAGATTACTGGCTTCATCGTATCGAAGCCGGGCAGACATTGCGCCTGATCGATAGCGAGGGTAATCAGGCCGCCGATACTTTGTTTTTCAACGCCGATGATATTGCTGAACGGTACAGCATGGCCGACACATTGCGTGGTCAAAAAAATGTGTTCCTGACCACCGGCACGGTACTGCGTTCGAATGAAAACCGACCGATGCTGGAGATTGTTGCCGACACCTGTGGCCGCCACGATACTCTGGGGGGAGCCTGTTCTTCCGAAAGCAATACCGTGCGCTACTCTCTGGAAAAGCGGCATATGCACTCCTGCCGCGACAGCTGGATGCTGGCAATCGCCGAAAACCCGCATTATGGTCTGAAAAAACAAGATATTACCCATAACATCAATTTCTTTATGAATGTCCCGGTGACAGCACAGGGCGGGTTGACCTTTGAAGACGGCGTTTCCGCCCCGGGCAAATATGTCGAGATGATCGCCAGAATGAATATCCTGGTCTTAATCTCCAATTGCCCGCAGCTGAATAATCCGTGTAATGGCTATAACCCTACCCCGATTGAAGTCGCCGTCTGGTAACCAGCAGCCATTAAGCGCGTGTGCCGGGACGACCCGCAGCCAGTCACGCATCAGAGTTCCGCAGGACGACCTGCACAACAATGAGTGAGTCCACGATGTTTACCTGCGTTTTAATTGCCAATCGCGGCGCCATTGCCGTGCGTATCATACGAACTCTGAAACTGATGGGCATACGTTCAGTCGCAGTTTATGCCGAAGCCGATCGACATTCACTGCATGTCCGGCTGGCAGATGACGCGTATTTTCTGGGTAACGGCAATGTACGGGATACCTATCTTGACCAGGATAAATTACTGTCTGTCGCTGCACAATGCCAGGCCGATGCCATTCATCCCGGCTACGGTTTTTTGTCGGAAAATGCCGGCTTTGTTGAACGTTGCCACCAGCAGGGAGTCATTTTCCTTGGACCGACCACGGAGCAGATGGCCGCATTTGGTCTGAAACACCGCGCCCGACAGCTGGCAAAAGAGAACCATGTCCCGTTGCTGCCCGGCAGTGGGTTATTACAGGATGCGCCACAGGCACTGGCGGCTGCAGCAGAGATTGGTTATCCGGTCATGCTGAAAAGTACTGCGGGCGGCGGTGGCATTGGTATGCAGCGCTGCGATGATGCCGACAGTCTCAGTGAGGCTTTTACCCGGGTAAAACGACTTGCTGGCAACAACTTTGCCGATGATGGCGTATTTTTAGAAAAATTTATCGCTGAAGCCCGGCATATTGAAGTACAGATTTTTGGCGATGGCAAAGGTGATGTTATCTCTCTGGGTGAACGTGACTGTTCTGCACAGCGACGTAATCAGAAAGTTATCGAAGAAACTCCGGCGCCTGGCCTGTCTGCCGAAGTCAGGAAAGCGTTGGCCGAAACCGCAGTGCGGCTTGGTAAAGCGGTAAACTACCGCAGTGCCGGTA
The DNA here is from genome assembly GCF_002163585.1 of Tatumella citrea. NCBI lineage: Bacteria > Pseudomonadati > Pseudomonadota > Gammaproteobacteria > Enterobacterales > Erwiniaceae > Tatumella > Tatumella citrea. The sequence continues at coordinate 4,358,449 of NZ_CP015579.1, read as the reverse complement.
CGGTCGAATATGTTTTTGATGTCAGAAGCGAACAGTTTTATTTTCTGGAAGTGAATACCCGGTTGCAGGTAGAACATGGTGTGACGGAAATGGTCTACGGTGTCGATATTGTTAGCTGGATGGTTCAACTTGGCGCAGGAAACCTGCCACCTCTTTCATCGCTGGCAGAACTGACCCCAAAAGGACATGCGATTCAGGTCCGACTGTATGCCGAAGATCCTGCTAAACAATTTCAGCCCTGTGCCGGTCTGCTCAGCCAGGTCAGTTTCCCGGCAAGTGTGGCAGACGCTCAGTTACGTATCGACAGCTGGATCGACAGCGGCAGTGATATTTCTCCTTTATATGACCCAATGCTGGCAAAAGTTATTGTGCATTCCGATGACCGGGCACAGGCGCTGCAGGCACTGAGTACCACATTGCACGATATTTCACTGTACGGTATTGAAACTAACCTGAATTATCTGCGCTATCTTTTGCAGCAACCCACTGTGCTGCAAGGAAAAGTAATCACATCCACCCTGAGTGATATCACCTGCCAGCCCGCCACGCTGGATGTGATGACGGCAGGCACACTGACCAGTATTCAGGATGCCACCGGCAGACAGGGTTACTGGCATATCGGTGTTCCCCCTTCCGGGCCATTTGACCAACGCTCATTTCGCCTCGGCAACCGTTTACTGGGTAATGATGAAGATGCCGCCGGGCTGGAAATCACTCTGAATGGCCCGGTATTACGCTTTAATCAGGACTGCGCCATTGTGATTACCGGCGCGATGATCGAGGCACGGCTGGACAATCAGCCGCTGCCGATGTGGCAGATTTGCAATATCACTGCCGGACAGACGCTAAGTCTGGGCCGTGTTACCGGCCACGGATGCCGCAGCTATTTATTGCTGGCCGGGGGACTGGACTGCCCGGTGTATCTCGGGAGCCGGAGTACATTTACCCTGGGTAAATTTGGCGGTCATGCCGGGCGCCAGTTACGCAGCGGAGATGTGCTGCACCTGGCGGCACCGGAAATCCGCACTCCCCGGGCACTGCCAGCAGCACTGCTGCCGGAGGATGAAACAGTGACTTGCTTACGGGTAATTTACGGGCCTCAGGGAGCACCCAAATATTTCACCCCACAAGATATTACGCAATTCTTTGACGCAGTCTGGCAGGTCCACTACAACTCAAGCCGGACTGGTATCCGCTTAATCGGCCCTAAACCCGAATGGGCCCGCAGTGACGGGGGCGAGGCCGGGATGCACCCGTCAAATATTCACGACAATGCTTACGCCTTTGGGACTGTTGATTTTACCGGTGACATGCCTGTGATTCTTGGTCCGGATGGCCCTTCACTAGGTGGATTTGTCTGCCCGGCCACGGTTATCCATGCCGATCTGTGGAAACTGGGGCAGCTGAAATCCGGTGATAAATTGCGTTTTATTCCGGTCTCACTGGAAGATGCTGATTTGCTGGCCAGCGCAGGGGAACAGGAGATATTAACCCTGACGGCTCAGCCACCAGCGACAATAGTTGAATCCTTACAGGACCCACAACTGTGGCACCGTGAACCCCAACAAACACAGCCCTCCGTCAGCTATCTGGCGGCCGGTGACCGTTTTATTCTGGTGGAATATGGATCCCCGGTACTGGATATTGCGTTGCGTTTCCGCGTCCACGCATTGATGCAATGGCTGGAACAACATCCGCTGCCCGGCATGCTGGAGCTCACTCCGGGAATCCGCACTCTTCAGGTTCATTTTGACAGCCAGCAAATTCCCCGGCTTAGCCTGATTCGCCATCTGCAGCAGGCCGAAACCTCACTGGGCGATTTGCAGCAGGCAAGTGTACCGTCACGAACCGTCTGGTTGCCTCTCAGCTGGGATGACGACGCCTGCCGTGAAGCCATTGAAAAATATAGCCAGTCAGTACGTCCCGGGGCACCCTGGTGCCCTGATAATATCGAATTTATCCGGCGAATTAACGGACTGGAGAGCGTTGAACAAGTCAAAAATATCGTTTTTGATGCCAGCTACCTGGTCATGGGGCTGGGAGATGTTTACCTGGGTGCACCGGTAGCCACCCCGCTCGACCCACGCCACCGCCTGGTCACCACCAAGTATAATCCCGCCCGAACCTGGACGGCTGAAAACTCCGTGGGTATCGGAGGGGCTTATCTTTGTGTCTACGGTATGGAAGGGCCCGGAGGGTACCAGTTTGTCGGCCGAACGTTGCAAATGTGGAACCGGGATCGTCCGACCTCTGATTTTGTAAAACCCTGGCTGCTACGTTTCTTTGACCAGATTCGCTTCTATCCGGTGAGCGCCGATGAATTGTTACGCATTCGTCAGGCTTTTCCTTACGGCAATTATCCATTGCGTGTTGAAGAGGGGGTTTTCCGGCTGGAGAGTTACCTGCAGGATTTACAGTCTCAGCAGCAGCAGATCGATGAATTTGAACGGCACCGCCAGTCAGCTTTTGAAAAAGAGCTTTCGCGTTGGCGTGCTGACGGACAATTTACCTTTGACAGCAGTTTGCCCGCGCCATTATCGGAAGAACAACATACCATCCCCGAGGGCTGCTACGGAATTGATAGCCTGGTATCCGGCAGCGTCTGGCAATGGCTGGTTAAACCCGGAGAAAACATCCGCCAGGGCCAGCAGCTCGGCATACTGGAGTCGATGAAAATGGAAATCGCGGTAATTTCACCGGTCAGCGGTACACTGCAACAAGTGATCCGTCAGCAGGGCGAGCAGGTAGAAGCCGGTCAGACTCTGTTAATTATTGAACTGGCAGACGATGGTGAGCAGGGGGTCACGGAATAGTAGCCGTTGAGATAAAAAGCAGGCATTGCCCGGGGAGACGAAACTAAAAGTCACCCCGTGTGGCAACGCCTGCTTTAATGCTTAATGTGCCGGCTCTCCGTTATCTGGTAACTGAGGGGTCAGTTTCAGTTGCTTACGCATTGCAGCCACCTGTTGTGAAGTCACTGCCGGGGCCGCATTTTGCCAGCTGTTGCGAATATAGGAAGATACCGCGGCAATTTGCTGATCAGACAGTTTCCATGCGAACGAGGGCATAGCACCACTGGTCGGATTGTTCAGGGTCACCGCGCCGCGCCCGCCTTCAAGAATAGTAGTAATGACCGATGAGCTGTCGGCCGCCATTATTCCCGGGTTATCCCGCAACCCGGCAGCCAGCTGAGGTATTCCCCGGCCATCGCTGTTATGACAGGCACTACAGTTTGCCTGATAAACATTCGCTCCCTGTTGCATCAACGGGCTGGTTGCTGCCAAAGCCGCTGGCTTTTGGTTTGCCGAACCCGGCTGGGATTTCAGATAGACTGCAATGGCCCGCAGATCAGCATCCGTCAGATGTTGAGTCGAATTGGTCACCGCTTCGGCCATCGGTCCGGAAGCTACTGCAACCTGATTGCTGCCGCTTTTCAGGTAATCAACCACCTGTTGCTCACTCCACTGGCCAATACCGGTATAGGTGTTGCCGGTAATTTCCGGTGCATGCCACTGTCCGAGGCTGCTACCTTGCAGATACGCTGACGTATCTCCACCCAGCATATTTTTCGGCGTGTGGCAGGCAGCACAGTGCTCAAGCCCCTGAACCAGATAAGCCCCGCGGTTCCACTCTGCTGACTGACTGCTATTCGCATCAAATCCACTATTTTTAAAAAACAGCAGATTCCAGCCACGCATTGCCAGTCGGATATTATAAGGGAACGGCAGGTGAGTTTCCGGCGGCTGCTGATTCACCGGTTTAACCGTACGCATATACATCCACAGATCATGCATATCCTGATCACTGACCTTCACGTAGGCATTATAGGGCATCGCCGGGTAGAGATTTTCGCCCTGCCGGCCAATACCGTGACGAACTGCCCGGTAGAAATCACGTTCGGTCCACTGGCCAATTCCGGTCTGGTTATCAGGCGTGATATTACTGGCATAAATGGTCCCAAACGGCGTATCAATCCCATATCCGCCACTGAACGGGGTTTTACTTCCCGGGGCAGTATGGCAGGCGACACAGTCACCGGCTACTGCGATGTATTCACCCCGTTTCACCGCCGCACTGTCTTCTGCAGACACCGGCTGGCTGGTCTGCACCTGGTCTCCGGCTACATCGTCTGCCCGCGTGCTGCCGTTCATCCATAATGCAGCGAGTGCGCCGACCACGACGATCCCCGCAACAGCAATGGCTATTGTTGTCTTTTTCATATCACACCTTCACCAGCGGGCCAGGATTCTTTCTGTACTGCTCAATAATCGCTTTCGCAGTCCATAAGCTAAGAGCACCGATGGTGCCTGTCGGGTTATATCCGGCATTATTCGGGAAAGAAGAAGCACCCAGCACGAACACATTGTGCACATCCCAGCTCTGCTGGTAGCGATTTAACACACTGGTCCGGGGATCGGTTCCCATGACGGCTCCGCCGATAGTGTGATCGCTGGCGAAATTGTACGGTGAGTAATGGCCGGAAGCGGAGTTAGTGCCAAAAACCCGCTCAGCTCCCATCGCTTTACCGATTTCCACACTGCGCTGTTCGACAAATTTGGCCGAACGCCGGTCATTATCGTTGTAGTCAAACGTCACCCGAAGTAACGGCAATCCGTACTTATCTTTGTATTCCGGATCCAGGTCCAGATAATAATCTTCATGGGAATAACTGGTGCCCTGACCAAAGATAAAGGTCGCATTCTGGAAGGCATGGGTATATGCCTGCTTCCATTCTTTCCCCCAGCGAGGAGTTCCCGGTGGCAGAGTATCGGCATTACCTATTGGCCTGGCTCCACGGGCAACGACCAGAATCCCGGCACCGCCGATAAACCCTTTACCGGTATGGTCAAAATTATCACCGTTAAAGTCATCAACCTGCTGTGAAAGCGCTCCGGCACCGATGTACTGATTCAGGTACTCATCTTTGAAGAACAGGCTGGCTCCTGAGACAGTCTGGAAGCTGTAAGCCCGCCCTACCACCCCTTGCTTTGTCTGCGGGTTATAAGGCTGACCAATCTGAGACAGCAACAGCAACCGCACATTCTGCATCTGGAATGCGGACAGGATGACAATGTCTGCCGGTTGCTCCCACTGCTTATTGTTTTTATCAATAAACGTCACACCGGTAGCCGTCTTACCGTCCTCTGCCTTATTAACCTTCACAACGGCAGAATCAGTAAGCACAGTAAAGTTTTCGCGCTGCATCAGTGCGGGAATAACACAGGCATTCGGGCTGGATTTAGAGAAGTTCCCGCAGCCATAGTACAAACAATAACCACAATAGGTGCACGGCCCCATGCGAACCCCTAACGGGTTAACATAGGCACGGGAAGCCTGACCGGCAGGAACCATAAACGGATTGAGCCCGAGAGATTTTGCCCCCTGCTCAAACAGATCGGTTAGCCGGGTACTTTCCAGCGGCGGCAGTGGATACTCACTGCTCCGGTTACCCTCAAACGGATTACCTTCCGGCACCACGTTGCCATTTGACTTACCGGCCTTTCCGGAAACTCCGGCTATTTTCTCAAACCGATCATAGAAAGGCTCCAGTTCATCATAACTCACCCCCCAGTCCTGCAGAATCAGCCCCGGAACAATCTGCTGCTTACCGTAACGCGCCACGGTTTGCGAATAGGGCTGGAAATCAAACGGCGTAAAACGCCACGCCATTCCCGCCCAGTGAGTACCGGATCCACCGACGTTATAGCCAAGTTCATTCAGGTTCCAGTCACGGGAAGGTAAGGCTTGCTGTGAAGTATTATTCCGGAAAGTTGTCGTTTCGACCGCCGGGGGTAACAACATGGAACGACGGGTGTCCCAGCGCAGCTCATCAGTATCAATGGATGGCGGGAAGTCGGTGCTGGTTTCCCACCAGGGTCCACGTTCTATAGCCACCACATTCATTCCGGCCCGGGTGAGTTCTTCAGCAATTAAAGAGCCGCACCATCCCAGACCGACAATAACAACATCAGCTTTTGGACGAATATTATTCATTACATTTGCTCAGTATTTATTCAAAGGTTGTTATCAATCAGGCTGGTAGGAATAATGTTTAATTTTTGGCCTTTTTTGGCGATAACATCGCGGAAGTCATAACGGGCACCGGGAAAACCAATCATTTTCCAGCTGGCCATATCTTTGTTGCCGCCATACAGGGGATCGGACAGAAAACCTTCACGGACGTTTTGCAGTAACAGTTCAAAAAACACCTTACTGTCAAAGTTTTCAGCCAGGCTGATTTTCCCGGTTTCCATGCCCTGCAAAACCTGGTCCTGCTGATCACCGGTCAACTCAGTAAAGTTATGGTGAAACTGCTGCTGGCAATAGCTGTCCAGCGCATTCAGGCCCAGACGATATTGATCTGCCGGGGTGAGAGGTGACTGTGGCCCCTGCTCAGGAGTGCCTTTAACAAACCGGCCCAGCCGGTACACCGTGACAGCCTGGCCAAAATCCCCTGCCAGTTGGCGATCGATAAAAATTGCGCAGCCGGCCTCTTTACCACTGATACTTAATTCATCGGCGGGAATAAACCGCTCAGCAATTGCTCCGACGGTTTCCAGTTGATGGCGGGTAAAAAACTGTAATCCGCCTTTTCTCGGCAAGCCCGGAGGCAGGCTCACCTGACCAGGCGGCCAGGGCTGGCCGCCAGAGATTTCGGCAGCATTGGTCAGCGGGATCGCCGAGGCAGCACCAAACGCAGCCATTGATGACAGAAACTCTCTTCGCTTCATGATGATTTACTCACTTAACCAGATTCAGAGAGGAGATCCCTGATCTGCAATATTAAGAATGCGTGAAAACTGACTGTTATCCGTCGTGGCAACTTTGCGCAAAAAAACCACAGAGTCACCAGGCCGGAATTATTATTTACCGGGCGAAATGCGAACCATCAGGGCCACGGAAATTACATTCAATCTTAATTCCGGTAACATTTTTTTTATATTTTTGGCTTGATGGTTTTCCATCAACGGATGAAGATCAGCAGGTTATAAAAAATCCGGGGATATACGGTGGGGACAAAACCAGGACTTAAAAATGTAGCGGCTCTGGCGGGTGTCGGGATTGCGACAGTAGACAGAGTACTGAACGAAAGAGGAGGTGTCTCGGTAGCCACCAGCCACAAGGTGTTGAATGCTGCCAGGCAACTGGGTTTACGCCGACACCTGCCAGAGGAGCACAGTACCCCTTTTCAGATTGAAGTTCTGCTGAGTGCGACCGATACCTATTTTTTCACTCAGTTAAGCCACTATTTTTCCCGCTTTGCCGGCAACTTTGGCTACCGGCGGATGGTGGTACACAGAACATTAATTCCGGAATCAGCTCCGCTAAAAATGGCCCAACAGATCAGACAGTGTGCCACCAGCCGACATGGCGTGATTGTATTTGCCCAGGACCATCCGCAAATCCACCAGGCCCTGTCAGCATGCCATGAGCAACAGGTTGCCGTGATAACCTTAGCCACTGATTTACCTGGTGTTGAACGACTGTGCCATGTCGGGATAAACCAGTATCAGGCAGGCCGGGTTGCCGGCCGGCTTATGAGTAATATGCTGCCAGAATCAGGACAGTTGCTGATGGTCAGCGGGCATATGGATTATCTGGCGCACCGTCAGAGAATCGCCGGTTTTCGGGAAGTTATACAGCAGCGGCGCCCGCAGATGTCACTGGAGGATGTTCTGGCCGGAGAAGACCTTTCGCCGAAGATAGAGCAACTTTTGCAGCAAAAGCTGACGCAATGCCATAATGTTTGCGGAATCTATAACAGTGGTGACCGTAATCAGAATATCAGTGAAGTGTTAGCGAAATTCGGACTGGCCGGGCAGATAGCGTTTATTACTCATGAACTTTACGACACTACCCGCCGGTTATTGCAGCAGGATATTTTATCCTACACCATTGATCAGAACCCGGAATTGCAGGCATTCAGGGCACTGGATCTGATGATTAACTATCTGGAAAAGCAAAACATTCCCGGGATGTATGACAGCGGTAATATTGAGCTGTCAATCTTTACCCCTGAGAACTGCGATTCTCCTTCCGACAGTTAGTGTTCCTCTGGTGACGAGGTATTGTTAAAGAAGATATCAATATTCATCGGGGTATTGTCACCATCGCCATTCAGAGTACGTACCAGAAGTTCACTTCCAAGTTGCTGCAACGACAGTACACCATCTGGTCGCACCCGCTTAATCTTAGTCATGTTCTGGCTTTCATTGACCAGTGCGATCGTTTTGGTGTCATCGCCACCCGCTTCTTTGGCTGCCAGTACCACAAAGGCGTTATCGGCATCATTATCCATCAGCGCCACAATGTATTTAGCTTTTGAAGCCCCGGCCTGCTCCAGAATGGGAAGCGAAGATGGATCACCTTCAATAACATCAGCAGTTTCGGGAAATTCAGATTTATTGCCCGGGTAACAGACAATAGTGACATTCCCGCCGGAGTCCGCCAGCCCCTGGCTGACACTTTGTGCCAGCGCTGAAGACCCGGCCACAATATAGTGATTTTTACGTACCACGTGAGAAAACCGCCCTTTTAGAATACGTTGAACATTCTGACTAATCAGTGAACCGGCAATCGACGCAACCGATGCGGCAAAAATAGTGATGCCGAAGATAATCACCGTCAGGGTAAACATCCTGGCCGTAGTAGTATGTGGCAGAATATCGCCAAACCCCACCGTAGACATACAGACAATCACAAAATAAAACGCCGTCGGCAGATCTTTTACTGGCGGCGTAAACTGGTCACCGAGATACAAAGTCCCCAACATGCCATAAACGATCAGCGATAAAACGCTGACCACGGCGAAAATACTGGTACTCCCGAGGCTGTGCTTATCAAAATGCCGCCAGTAGAACAGCAATCCGCCCATGGTGATCAGTGCATATATCGCCTGAGTATGGTGAGCTTTCAGAATGATCAGGTTGGTCAGTGCGATACAGAACAACAGCAGTAATGAAGTGAACCAGGCAATCCTGGTACGCATCAGCAGCGTGAAGGCCATGCAGAACAACACCAGGCCCATCATAAATCTCGGGATATCAAAAGTTTCCAGGAAACTTAGTGCATCCTGCCACGAATGGAAATTCTGGAGTTTTTCAGGCGCGTTATCCAGTACACGCACAAGGATGGGCCTGAGCATCATATAGCCGTTGTGCGCGACCATCAGTGCCAGGCAATACACCACTATCATCGGGTTTTTTAAAAAGCTGATAATTTTCATCTGATTGTTCGCCACACCTCTGTTCCCTGATACCGGCCTGCATCACTCCACCCGGCGAAAATCACGGGCAGCTCAGGTATGCTAAAGCGTAGGGGGATTTTTGGGAACTTCAATGAAAAAAACGGTGGCAATATGTTGCTGTAACTACTCTGAATCAGGTGACTAAAAGAACCCGACTCAGCGAACCCTGTGATTCAGCAGCTTCAGTTTCCCCCTGGCAACGGGCTGGTACGAATCTGCTGTAATTTAGAAACAATTTCAGCACTCAACAGCCCGTTAATACTGCTGTCCGGAGATGAAGCCCGGGTAATGATACACACCTCCAGTGCCGGCAACGACGGCAGATCAGGGTGAACAATTTTCTGCAAATGATCGGGCACACTGCATTCGGCCAGCACAGCGACCGCCATACCGCTTTGGGCTATTGCTATCTGTCCTGCCAGATAGGGACTGCTGTAAGCAATCCGGTAGCTTCTGTTCATTTTCTCCAGTGAACTCAGGATGTTTTCTCTGGCTTCACTGCCATATTCATACACCGCTACAGGTAAGGGATCATGTTCGTTTTGCAAGAGATGAGGACTGCCAACCCAGACCAGAGGCTCGCTGAACAAAAAAGTGCCCCTTTTCGCAACATCCCGGGACACTATCGCAATATCCAGAGAACCGTCCTCAATCATAGGAATCAGTCTCAGAGAAGGTTCGCAGATAATAGACAGTTCAATAAACGGGAATTTCTCACCCAGCATTTGCAGAATAAATGGCAAATAGCCCGCAGCATAATCATCCGGAATGCCCAGGCTAACCTTACCGCGCAGGTCGGTTCCGCTGACGAACTGTATAGCTTCAGCATGCAATTTTAAGATGTCGTGAGCATAGGTCAGCAGCTCTCTGCCCGCCCGCGTCAAAATCATTTTTCTGGCTTCGCGGTGAAATACCGGTCGTCCGAGCACCGTCTCGATATTTTTGATATGCATGCTGATGGCTGACTGTGAACGAAATACCGACTGTGTGGCATCCGTCATCGAACCGGTGCGGGCGACCGCAACAAAGGTTTTTAACCAGTTGATCTCCAGCGTTTTGTCCGCCATAACTTATCGCCCCGGATTGCGTTGTCAGCCGGTAAAGTAATCTTACCGGACCCGTTCATATCAGTAATGATTAATAATCTGCTTACAGACTGTTCTGCAGAGTGGGTTTCGGCGGGCAGACAACCGACAGCACCGAAGCCCCTGTGACTAAAGCCGCAGCCAGCAGCATTGTCGATTCCGGATTCTGGTGCAGAAACAATTTTGCCAGAACCAGAGCATAAACCGGTTCAAGTATCAGCACCAAAGAGACTGTACGTGGTGTAAGCGTCCTGAGGCTTATCGTCAGAAGCCAGTAAGCCAGCGCAGTGCAAATCACTCCGAGCAGAATAATAAACAGCCAGTCACTGGGCGAACTCTGCACCAATCCATGAACTCCGGCAGGCAGTGCAATCATCGCGCAGCCAAAACACTGCCAGCATGATGACTGTAACGGTGAAGCGGCAGTGTGGTGATAACGGTTAAACATCACCACTACCGCCTGCGAGGCACCGGCACTGACTGACCAGAACATGCCGGACATACTGTGCTGCAAACCTGTGGCAGAGGGCGCCAGAAATGCAATCCCCCCCAGAATCATCACCGAGATGAACAGATCCCCGCTCGCCGGAATTTTACGCCGCAGCACCCCTTCGAAGAAGATCACAAAGGCCGGGAAACTGGCAAAACCGATAGTCCCCATCGCCACTCCGCCCTCTCTGACTCCCAGGAAAAAGCAGATCCAGTGACAACCAAGCAGCATGCCATTAATAAATAATTTCGTTCTGTCTCTTACGGTTAGCGAATAGCGTTTATTTCTGAGCAACATCAGCAAAAGTGCCAACGTCAGCATTCCTGTCAGCCCTCTGCCGGATACAATAGATGCAGCATCTGCTGTGATATGCGCCCCAAAAATGGCAGACAACCCAAATAACAGGGTACAGAAATGTGTTAGCAGTTGTGTTTTCAGTGAGCTCATCAGGTTTTCCGCGCGACAAATAATAAAACCACGCTATCACCCACAACATAACCCGCAAAACGAATAATACACTAAAACATAATTTGAAAATCGAATAGCACCTGACAACCCTTCACTGCTGAACTCATTAGCCGCCTGAGATCATCGCGCGTCTGCCCGGCCCTCTACGGCGGCTACTCACAAACTACCTGGTGGTGAGAAAATGCTGGCCGCCCTCAGCAACAGATCCTCCCTGTCACGCAGGGCCAGTAACTCCAGCCCTGTCGGCATTCCGCAGGAAGTAAAACCGGCCGGTAATGCCAGAGACGGAGTCCCGGTGGTCGCGGAAATCAGCGCATTGCTACCGGTTTGTGGCTGGCCATGCCTGACTGGCGGCTGACTAATCACCGGATAAGCCAGCAGATTGATCCGGTGATGGCTAAAGAAAGAGACCAGTTCCTGGTAAAATGCCGCCTGACGTTGCTGAACCTGATAAAAAGCATCGCTGTCAGTACCGGGATGATGCGCACGGGTACGAAAGATTGTGTCGAGATCCGGGTGATGTTTCCCTGAATCCAGAATCGCTGACAATGTTTTATACCGGGCTGCTGGCCTGTCAGCTAAAAAGCCGGCCAGGGCCTCCGAAAATTCATAAGCAATAATACTGGCTTCACTGGCAAGATGGCTGATTTCCGGATAGCTCACGTGAGTTAACCGAACTGTTGCCGGGAAATTCAGTGCCTGTCTGACCTGATGCCCCACCGGATCCTGCTCATCGAATAACTCAGAAACAATACCTACTGATAGAGGTTCCGTGGTCTCTGTCAGAGCCCGGCCGGTCATGATTTCATAAATCCGGGGCAGATCACTGGCGTGGCTGACCAGTGGCCCGGCAATATCCTGAGTAGGAGACAGCGGGACAATTCCCTGCATATCCACCTGCCCCCTGGTCGGCCGTAATCCGTAAATCTGAGCAAAAGCCGCCGGTATCCGCACGGAACCAGCAGTATCAGTACCAATAGCCAGTGGTGTGTATCCGGCTGCTACCGCGACCGCTGAACCACTACTGGAACCGCCTGGTGAATATCCGGTATGAAAGACATTTTCGGTATATCCGGTCAGCGACGAAGCACCGGTAATTCCTGCCGCCAGTTCATGCATTGCTGTCTGACCTAACAGAACGGCCCCTTCACTACGTAATCTGGTGATAAGCGGAGCATCTTCGCTGGCTACCAGTCCCTGTAAAGTTACTGAGCCTGCGGTTTGTGACCAGCCGCGTACCGCAATATTGTCTTTGATCAACAGCGGGATACCCTCAAGTTTCCCGGCAGGCAAACCTGTGGCCCGTCGCTGATCACTGGCTGCCGCGGTAGCTCTGGCCTCTGCTGAGTGCAACCGGCTAATGGCATGCAGTCGCCGGTCATCAGTCGCAATGCGTTCCAGTGCCCATTCGGTCAGTTGCAGAGCGGTGACCTCCCGCGCTTCTAACGCCTTCAACAGTTGCCCGACGGATGCCCGCGGATAATCGTTAGGCTGAAACATCTATACCTCCTGCCAGTGATATTGCTGATGACTGTCCCGGGTCACTCTTCCCACCGATGAGCCTGCAAAGTGAGAGCTAAACCAGAGTGCCTTGTTCCCGACAGCCCACTCCAGCGCTTTTTGACGAGAGTGAATGGCCTGCGGTTTATTCTCACAAAACACTGAGTTCCAGTCAGGGAAACGGAACTGCACCGGGTGGTGCATAATATCGCCGGTAAAAATTGCCGACTGCCCTGCTGAGTGAAGGATCAGTGATGCATGATCAATACTGTGTCCCGGGGTCGGTAAATAACTCAGTACTCCGGCAAAACAGGGCGACTCACTGACATTGACAGTATCCAGTTGTCCGCTGGCAATCAATGGTAACAGGCTGTCGTTAAATAATTCCTGCTGCTGTGGGTCGGTCCGACACGCCTCCAGCTCGGTGGCTGAGCAGATATATCGGGCAGAAGGAAACAGAGGCTGCCATTGCCCGTTAACCCGATGAGTATTCCATCCCACATGGTCGGTATGAATATGCGTCATTATTACCAACGACACTTCATCAGGCGAGATACCACTTTCCAGCAGTCGCGAGTAATAAGCTGTATTCAGTTGATGAAACAGCGGTTTATTACCGCGCTGACGACCATTGCCGGTAGCTGTATCAATCAAAATTACCTGTTCAGGAGTTCTGACAAGCCAGCTATGTATTGACAGTTCAGCGCTTTGCAGAGGGTTTTTAGCCGACGGCGGCAGTTGGTGGTCCGGATAAAGTGCCGTTAACGGCAGAGTCGCCGTTTGTTCGGTAATTTTTTCAACCGTGCAGTCACCTACCCTAATTTTTGTCATGCTTTCCTCTTAATGCCTGTTGTGTGAAAGACTGATTTACCGGCACTATATCCGGGCAGATGACATTAATTAAATTGATTGAAATTATGAAGAACATCAAAAATATCGATTTTCATGGCATTGACCTGAATTTAATCATTGTCTTCAGTGTGTTGTTTGAAGAGCGCAGCGTAACTAAAGCGGCAGAGCGACTGCATCTGGGGCAACCGGCAGTCAGTGCCTCTCTGAAGCGGCTGAGAATATTATTTGATGATCCACTGTTTGTCCGTACCGCTCAGGGTATGCATCCGACCCCCGAGGCCACCGTTTTAGCAACCCGTTTCGCTCCGCTGATTTCTGAATTGCATAGTGTTTTGTTCCGCAGGCAGACATTTGACCCGACAACAGATGAGATCACACTCCGCATCGGGATGAGCGACTGGATTGAACACTGGCTGATGCCCGATCTGCTGGCAGAAATTCTGAGAGATGCACCCGCCATTTCCCTCAATGCGGTAGCCTGTGACCCCTGGCAGGTTGTTAGTGAGCTGGAGCAGGAAAATATTGACCTGGCGGTGACTGCTGGCGATCAATGTTCCCCGGCACTAAACCGTGAACAGCTGACGAAATGCGGATTCACTACTGTCTGGGACAGTCACCAGATCCCTGTAAAAGTGCCGCTGACCCGCGAAACATTTATCCGTTACCCACATTTGATGGTGTCTTACCGCGGAGCCAGTCAAAGTGCTATGGATAAAATGTTACAGGAGCAAGGCACTCCACGGCAGGTCCGTTATATCAGTACGCATTTTTCAGTACTGCCGCTGATTCTCAGCAAAATACCGGCATTTGCCACCATTCCGGCCTTGCTGGTTGATGACTGGAAGCAGCAATATAATTTTGACTCATCTCCGGTACCTGCAGAAATGCCAGATTTTGCTCTGGCTGTCCTCTGGCACCGTAACAGGGATAACGACCCGGCTGCGCAATGGCTGCTGACACGCATCCGTCGCCTGATGAAGGAAAAACTCTCCCGGGCTGAGCCTCCTCTATAAGAGACTCACCAGACTGAGTCACTGAGCCCCGTTATAACCATCGATAAAAGTATTAGCGACTGTCTGCGCCACCAGCTTTTTAATCGTTTCGGACTGAGCAGAGGTGTAGGTTTTACCGGCGAAAGTTTCATGCGAAGGCAACTGACCCTGCATAATGCGCTCCCTCAGCAAGGCAGCAATAGCCAGAGCCTGATCTTCTGTCACCCCGGCAGCATGTATCTTTTTCCCTTCGTCATAATAATGCTGCAGGAAACCGGTCAGGCTTTTTGCCGTATCCGGAACCTGAGTTTCGAGTGATGCAGAAAAATCCTGCTCAGCCATCTGAAAAGCCAGATGATCAGCATTGCGCTCAACAATAGTACGGTGAGTACTGCATCCCGCCAGGCTTAACGTGAAACATAACAATAGTGCGAAACAGACTTTATTAACCTGCATGCGGACAAATCCTTATCTCCGGAATCTCACCCGAAATTATAGTCATTTAAAGATAAAATTGCAGACATCTGCGATATGGATACCACGGGTCTGACTTCCGGTGACAGCTCTCCCGGAGCTGGCAGATACATTACCGGTCAGCCAGTCCTGCCTGGGTTTTCCCCGGTGGTTTCTCCGCTCAGTAATGGCGGAAATATTTCCGTTAACCAGTCGATAAATACCCTCAGACGATTCGTTACGTGGCGGTTTTGTGGGTAAACGACATGAAAAGGATAACGCGGTGGTCGCCAGTCACTAAGAATTTCCACCATTGTGCCCTGCTGCAATGCGCTGTTTACTGAATAAGTGAAGGTCTGGACAATCCCCAGCCCGGCCAGCGCTGCGGCCAGATGAGCGTTACTTTCGTTTATACCCAGACTACGTGGTACTTTCAGTTCTGTCAGTTCGCCATCGCAGAGAAAACGAAAAGGAAAAGCCCTGCCGGTCAGGGAAGAGAGATAACCAATCAACCGGTGATCGCTGTTCAGTTCCTGCGGGGTTGCCGGGGTACCATATTGTTGCAGATAACCTGGCGTCGCACAGGTAATCATTAAAGCATCACCAA
Source organism: Tatumella citrea (assembly GCF_002163585.1). Taxonomy (NCBI): domain Bacteria; kingdom Pseudomonadati; phylum Pseudomonadota; class Gammaproteobacteria; order Enterobacterales; family Erwiniaceae; genus Tatumella; species Tatumella citrea. The sequence goes on along the minus strand of NZ_CP015579.1, from coordinate 4,342,755 downwards.
TATGCCGCGCAACCAGCGATGAATCATTCATTGGCCCGCCCCGGATGACACAATCCACATTGCCGCTAATCAGGTCGACCTGCCGGTCAGCGACCCCCAGATCGAGCGTAATTTCCGGATAACGGCGAATAAAATCCGGTAACGCAGGAATAAGCACATCACGGGCCGTAGAGGCTCCGATATCAACACGTAACTGCCCCCGCGGGCGCTGCCCGGCCAGGCTGAGTGCACTGTCTGTTTCCTCAATATCTCTGAGAATTCTCGCGGTGTTTTCGTAGTACTCCCGCCCCTCAGGGGTAGGAGTTACCGTGCGGGTAGTTCGCAGCAGCAACCGGGCTCCCAGATGCGTTTCCAGCGATTTCACCAGTTTACTGACGGTTGATACCGGCATATTCAGTGAATCTGCCGCACGGGTAAAACTGCCAGTTTCGGTGACCCGGGCAAAAGCGCGGATAGCTAATAACTGGTCTAACACAGCGGCTCACTCCTGCTGAGGATTCTTATTATCCACCAGTATGGATAGTTATTTTCATTTTTGCATATTTTTCGATAATCCCGTCAGGACTACAGTAGCTACATCGCCTGTAACCACCGACGGAAACAATGCCGGTGCCGGACAGACTCATAAATCACAATATTTCTGAAGGAGTATCATCATGAGCAACTCACTGAACGGTAAAATTGCATTAGTCACCGGCGGCACCTCCGGTATTGGCCTGGCATCAGCGCAGGAACTGGCAAAACAAGGAGCGCAGGTTTACATCACCGGACGGCGTCAGGCAGAACTGGATGCGGCCGTCGCCACCATCGGTCATTCCGTCATCGGCATTCAGGCCGATGTTTCGAAATTAGCGGAGCTGGATAAGATCTATGCCGCTATCAGGGAACATTCCGGGAAACTGGATATTCTGTTCGCCAATGCTGGTGGCGGTGACATGATGGCGCTGGGCGACATTACTGAAGAACATTTTGACCGGATATTTGGGACCAACGTGCGTGGCCTGTTATTTACTGTACAGAAAGCGCTGCCGTTGCTGACACAGGGAGCTTCGGTGATCCTGACATCTTCAACTACCTCGATAAAAGGAACCGCAAGCTTCAGCGTTTACAGTGCCAGTAAGGCTGCAGTGCGTAATTTTGCCCGTAGCTGGGCGCTGGATCTGAAAGACCGTGCCATCCGGGTCAATGCTATCAGCCCCGGTCCAATTCGCACTCCTGGTCTGGGTGATCTGGTACCAGAGGAACACCGCCAGGGATTGTACGATGCGCTGGCTGCACAGGTTCCGTTAGGACGGCTGGGCGAACCGGGTGAAGTGGGCAAAGTGGTGGCGTTTCTGGCTTCCGATGCCTCCAGCTTTATCAACGGCACCGAGCTGTTTGTCGATGGCGGGCAGGCCCAAATCTGATGTATCGCCGGAAACCTGCTGCGGGTTTCCGGCTTTCTTTGCCAGATTTACACCGCTTTGTTCCGGAACCAGGCATCGTCCGGCCTGAAGGTGGCCTGTTTAGCCAATAATATCCCCGCTTTTCGTTTTTCAGCGCTTTCTGCAGCCTCATTACCCAACGCCATGATATACATTAATACCCTGCAATCCGCGCTGCGGCATGATAATCAGCCACTATGTTAATCCGGAGAGTCTTACCGTGCAGTTAACTCAACAGGATATCACCAGCCTTAATGTCCTCAGCCGCTGGCTGGCCCTGGATACGTTTACCCCCGAAACCGCCGCCGGTGCAGAGATACTGATTCTGGCAGGACATGCGATTGTGCCCAACATTGAAGCAGCATTGCAGTTTGCAGCTCAGCATCAGATGAAACTGCTGATCAGTGGCGGTATTGGCCATTCGACGGCGTTACTAAAACAGGCACTGAATGACAGAGCCCGGCAAAAAGGTATTCAGCCACCACAGGGAGAAACGGAAGCCGCCATGCTACGGCACATTGCTGTGCAGGAGTATAAGCTGTCTGAAGATCTGGTGGTGTGTGAGTCGTTATCAACAAACTGTGGTGAAAATGCAGAATTTAGTCTGAAAATGCTGGAAGAAAGCGGGTGCATCCCTGCCAGGGTTTTACTGGTTCAGGACCCGCTAATGCAGCGCCGCACCACTGAAACCTTCGGCTTTGCCTGGCGTGAAACTAAGACAGCTTTTATCAGTTGGCCGGTGTTTACCCCGCAATTACACTCAGAAGCAGGGCGTTTTTCTGTTGTCGGAGCCGGTACCGGATCGGGCCTGTGGGATATTGAACGTTATCTGTCGATGATCACCGGAGAAATTCGTCGTCTGCAGGATAATCCGCAAGGCTATGGCCCGGCAGGGGCTGGTTTTATTGGCCATGTCGATTTCCCACCGGAAGTTACTGAAGCCTGCCAAAAGTTGGCGGAGAGTAATCCGGCTCTGAACGCCGGCAGCCGCTAAGGCCTTACGCAGCCGGAATATTATCTGGTATAACGTTAAGTCAGTCTGTTACCCGGGAGAATACGATGATCCAACTCAGTGGCCGTTTAATCTGCGAAAATGAACAACAAGCCGAACAGGTACGCCAGTATCTGCCCGAGCATACCCGGTTGACCAAACTGGAAGCTGGCTGCCTCTCTTTTAGTGTCGCTGCGACTGAAGACCCTTTTATCTGGCGGCTTGAAGAGAGCTTTGCGGACAAACAGGCCTTTGCCCAGCACCAGCAACGGACAAAGGCTTCAGAATGGGGCCGGCAAACACAAGGCATCACCCGCGACTTTCAGATTACTGACAGTGATGCGGAGTAGTGCTCGTATCCAATGCCGCTATTTTCAGAGTAATGTCCGCTTTCTCTGAAATTGTTCGTTTTACTTCGCAGCGAGAGCTTTCCAGCCTCGTTGAAAAATTTGCTGAGTACGAAAGGCGGTCAGCGCACGCCAGTCGGGATCTGTCGGCCAGAAACCTTCAGCCAGTTGCTGTTTAATTGCTATCGCGGGTTCGCTGGTGGAATAGCCCTGCAGATGAAGCCAGTGATCGTCTCTGACGCGACAATGCATATCTTCCCCGGCATAGGTCCCGCACTCCACCACCAGCGGTAATATGCAGGTGTCAGGTAATGAATTAATTAAAAACTGAGAAAGATAGCCGGTAGCAGATGCTGCAACTCCTGTGTCACTCTGCCTGCCAGGACCAGTAAACAGGAGTGTCAGCCACTCACCATAGACTGTTTTTCCCCACTGATGCGCAGCCACAGGCTGCTCAGCTATCGAAAGCAGCATTGGGTGACCCCAGGCTCCTGCCCCCGTATGCAGATCAAAACTCAGAATCACTTTCGCTTCACTCAGGTGATCCCGGAGGATAGTCTCCATAGTACGGTAAGACCAGCCAGGCTGCTGCCCGCCATAGAATATCCCGTCAGCCGACTGATACTGTCCGGCCTCAACCACTTTCTGCATAGCATGCCAGCCATAAGTCACCAACTGGCCTGTGAACTGGCTGTCTGCGCTGTGGCGATCCCCGTGATAGTTTCCATGCCAGAAAGGATAATCCGGGTTTTCAGGCAATGGCTGACTGAAATCGACAAAATGCCGGTTAAGGTCGATATTGTCTTCATTCACCCGGCGAAGATAAGCTGTACCCCAGGGGTTAATCAGGTGAACCAGCACAATAGCAGTGTCATCAGGTAACGTAGACTGACCGATTAATTCCAGCCAGTCCGTCTGACTTTCCGAACCGTAATAACCTTCAACCCCGTGAGTTCCGGAAATAATCAGCATCAGCTTTTGAGCAGCAGGATTACCAATGACCACAACATCCGTATACAGTGACTCACCCTGTGGCCCTTGCAGTGGATGCGGGTAGGTAGTGACAACACCATTGTGCTGCTCAACGGCAGCCATAAAACGACGACGCTGAGTCTGATAATCCGGTAATGCTGACATACTATTTCCTGCAGTAGTGGATAAACGGGTTACGGATAGACTTTAAATTTAAAGTATTTTTTCGTCAGGCGATCATAGGTGCCATTTGCATGCAGCTCTGCCAGTGCATCGTTAATCAGTTTCAGTTCAGCAACGTCGCCTTTGCGCACCGCGATCCCTACTCCGTTACCCAGCACAGCCTTGTCTGTCAGCATGGCTTTAATCACAAAACCTTTCCCTTCAGGGGTACCCAGGAATCCCTGTTCGGCTGAAACTGCATTTGCCACGCTGGCATCCAGCCGGCCAGCAACTAAATCCGGATAAACTTCCATTTGATTGGCGTACGACACCACATTGACACCCTGAGAGGCCCATTTCGTTTTGGCATAGGTTTCCTGAATTGTACCTTGTGCCACACCAATGGTTTTTCCGCGCAGCGTTGAAATATCAGCGGTAAGTTTGCTGCCCGCAGGGGTGAGTAACGCACTGGGGGTGTTGTATAACATATTGCTGAATGCTACCTGCTGTTGGCGTTTTTCTGTCATCGACATCGCCGACAAAATAGCATCAAACTTTTTCGCCTGTAAGGCAGGGATACTGCCATCAAATCCCATCTCTACCCACTGGCATTTCACTTTGGCCTGTGCGCAAATGGCATTGCCCAGATCAATATCAAAGCCCTGTAACTGGCCATTGCTGGCTTTTGATTCGAAGGGAGGAAAAGTGGGATCTACACCAAAGCGCAGGGTCTGCTCTGCACTCGCCCACTGGCTGAATCCGCTCAGCAAAAGTAATACGCTCAGGGAGGCTATTTTTTTCATGGTTCTCTCCGGCAGTCAGTAAAGTCTGTAATCTCATGAAGAGTTAATAACACAGCCCCTGATCCGTCACCACCATAAACCCTGTTTTATCCAGAGCAATTTCTTATGTGATTACAGATGATTAACATCTGTATTTAACAAAAATAGCCATACTGCAGATATCACTCTCTTAAATATCAATAAATCATATTTATTCTTCGCTTGCGGAGCCCGGATAAACGCAGATAACTGATCCACTGCTGCTAGTTTGTTCATCAGCCAATAAAAAACCCGGCGATGTATTAACTACATCACCGGGTTCTGACAGTTTACGCGTCACGGTTCAGTCACGTTGAGGTAACTGACCAGAGGCTACTGATTACTCCACCGTCACCGATTTCGCCAGGTTACGTGGCTGATCAACATCGGTCCCTTTAATCAGGGCGATATGATAAGAAAGTAACTGCATCGGAATGGTGTAGAAAATCGGCGCCAGTACTTCTTCAACGTGTGGCAACTGGACGATTTTCATATTCGGGCTGTCAGTAAAACCGGCATCCTGATCGGCAAAGACATACAGCAGACCACCACGGGCGCGGACTTCTTCGATGTTGGATTTTAATTTTTCCAGCAATTCGTTATTTGGCGCAATGATGATGACCGGCATATCTGCATCAATCAGAGCCAGAGGTCCGTGTTTCAGTTCGCCAGCAGCGTAAGCTTCAGCATGAATGTAGGAAATCTCTTTCAGCTTCAGCGCCCCTTCCATCGCAATCGGGTACTGATCGCCACGGCCAAGGAACAGTGCGTGGTGCTTATCAGAGAAACCTTCGGCCAGAGCTTCAATCTGTTTGTCATGAGACAGAATCTGCTCAATCCGGCTCGGCAGGGCCTGTAACGCATGAACAATGTCATGCTCAACCTGTTCCGGCTTACCATTCAGTCTTGCCATCTGCGCCACCAGCATCAATAACACGGTCAGCTGAGTAGTAAATGCTTTGGTAGAGGCTACACCGATTTCAACCCCGGCACGCGTCATCAGCGCTAAATCTGATTCACGTACCAGTGAAGAGGCCGCCACGTTACAGATGGCCAGAGATCCCAGGAAGCCCAGTTGCTTAGACAAACGTAACGCGCCAAGGGTATCCGCAGTTTCACCTGACTGAGACAGGGTAATCAGCAGGCTGTTTTTTCTGACCGCCGGTTTACGGTAGCGGAATTCAGAAGCAATTTCGACATCACACGGGATGCCAGCCAGCGATTCGAACCAGTAGCGGGATACCAGCCCGGAATTATAAGAAGTTCCGCAGGCAACAATCTGAATATGTTCAACCTTGCCGAGCATAGCTTCTGCGTCCGGCCCAAGTTCTTCCAGATCAACTACACCCTGATGAAAGCGCCCCTGCAGGGTGCTTTTCACCGCCATCGGCTGTTCGTAGATCTCTTTCTGCATGTAATGACGGTAAAGGCCTTTATCGCCGGCATCGTACTGTGCGGAAGATTCGATTTCCGGACGAGAGACCACTTTACCGTTGGCGTAAATGGTTACGGAACGGCGGGTAACTTCAGCCACATCCCCTTCTTCAAGGTAGATAAAGCGGCGGGTCACCGGCAGTAATGCCAGCTGATCAGAAGCAATAAAGTTTTCACCCACACCGCAACCAATCACCAGTGGACTTCCGGAACGGGCAGCCACCAGCACAGAGGGATCATTACTGTCCATGATCACCATACCGTAGGCACCACGGAGCTGTTTAATCACCCGCTGGACAATTTCACACAGTGAACCGCCACGCTTCTGCTCATCATTAATCAGATGTGCGACTACTTCGGTATCAGTTTCTGAAGTGAACCTGTACCCAAGTTCTAAGACTCTGACCCGCAGTTCTTCGTGGTTCTCGATAATTCCGTTGTGCACCAGCACGATATTGCCGGAGACATGGGGGTGTGCGTTTTCTTCGGAAGGTTCGCCATGAGTCGCCCAACGGGTATGGGCAATACCTGTACCACCAGGTAATGGTTGCTGCTCTGCAGCATCCACCAGCGCCTGTACTTTACCTAAACGACGCAGGCGGATAATTTCGCCCGGTTTATTAACTACTGCCAGTCCGGCAGAGTCATAGCCACGGTATTCCAGGCGGCGTAAACCTTCCAGCAGAATTTCCGCAATATCACGTTGTGCAACTGCACCCACTATTCCACACATATTTTTTAATCCTGACGTTATGGCGTATTCGCCATAGAGATTGTCGTCTGACCTGATATTCCGTTGTACGGATCCCCCGAGCCTTGTAGAGAGTGGGGGTTATTATTGTTACAGCTTATCCGACAGCCAGTCTTTGCCGGCTGTTCGGAAAAAATCAGAGTATTTATTTTTTTGCCGGCCGTGACCAGCCAGTTTTTTCGGTCTGTTGCTTTGGATTATAAACCAGTGACTCCTCGTTTACATCCTTCATCACTGTGGTACCGGCGGCAATGGTCACACCATCAGCGACAGTTACCGGTGCAATAAACTGGCTGTCGGAGCCGACAAAAACACCATCACCGATGATGGTTTTTGATTTATTCAGCCCGTCATAGTTGCAGGTGATAGTACCGGCGCCGATATTCACGTTGGCGCCAATCTCCGCGTCTCCCAGATAGCTTAAATGACCGGCCTTGGTACCTTTGCCCAGCATCGCTTTCTTCACTTCGACGAAGTTACCGACATGTACCTGTTCTGCCAGAGAAGTCCCGGGACGAAGGCGGGCGAACGGCCCCACAGTACAGTCTGCCTCCAGAGTGGCATCTTCTATCACTGAATAGGGGCTAATTTCGCAGCCATCACCTATCACACTGTTTTTGATCACACATCCGGCACCGAGGGTGACACCATTGCCCAGAATGACCTGACCTTCCAGAATCACATTGATATCGATAGTGACATCACGGCCATGTTGCAGGGTGCCTCGCAAATCAAAGCGTGTCGGATCATTAAGCATCACACCCGCCAGCAGTAATTTGTTCGCGGTTTCACGCTGGTAAATACGTTCCAGCGCCGCCAACTGCTGACGGTTGTTCACCCCTTCAGTTTCGCTGCTATTTTGTGGATGAACGGCAACGATACGGCGGCCTTCCTGATGCGCCATAGCAATGATATCGGTGATGTAATATTCTCGCTGAGCATTGTTATTGCTCAGTTTTGCCAGCCAGCGTTGCAGATCACTGCTGTCAGCCACCAGAATACCGGTATTGATTTCAGTAATGTTGAGTTGCTCAGGGCTGGCATCTTTTTGCTCAATAATCCCGGTAATCTCTCCGTTTTCACGAACGATACGCCCGTAGCCAAACGGGTTTTCCAGCACTACCGTTAACAATCCGATGCCACCTTCCGGTTTTTGCTCACGTAGCCGCTGTAACGTTTGTTGCGAAATCAGCGGTACATCTCCGTAGAGCATCAGAATATCTTCATCCTGAGCAAACCAGGGGGCCGCCTGTTGCATAGCATGGCCAGTTCCCAGCTGCTCGGCCTGTTCAACCCAGTGTAATGCAGGATCATTAAGGGTGGTTTTAAGTAACTCTCCGCCATGACCATACACCAGATGTATGTTTTTCGCGTTTAACCCTTTAGCCGCATCAATCACATGCTGCACCATCGGTTTGCCTGCCAGCGAATGGAGAACTTTCGGAAGGTCTGAATACATTCGTGTTCCCTTGCCTGCTGCAAGGATAACCACACTCATTTGTTTATCTGCCATCATCCGCCATCGCTTTCATTCGTCGGTAAAAAACTCAGTATACAGCAAAGGATAATGATACTTTACTGCATAATCTACCCGCAGAATGATGACATTAATCATAACTGTTGTAACAGTTTCTTCCGGTATCATGCGCCCTGATAACTGATGCCAATCACAGGGTATCTGTGCGGCCACTGATAACTCCTGTTCTTCTAAAATAAATCAAAATAATTTTTCAGTGATGCCACCAGCATTTTTGCCATGGTAATTCACTAATCAACGAACAAAGTTTGGTCTGTTTCTGAAAATGGCAAAGGAACATCTCTCATAAAATAAGACTTACCTTAACAAAGGGAAATTATGGAGATGATATGAACAAGATACTGCCTCTCAGCGTTTTTTTTATTGTAGCTACCCATTTTGCCCCCTCAATGGCTGCTCCTGTAAAAAATGCTCCTCAATCCTCTGAATACAAAGAAGACAACCCCATCGATAAAACGGTGAATATAAACCTTATTAATCAGTCACCTAAGAGAAATATTAAAACATGGCATTTGCAGATCAATGATGCCAGCCGGATATCGCTGGTACTGAATAAAGTACAGTTACCACCGGGTTCCTGGCTGGAAGTCAGTGATGAGAACGGGGAACAAAGAACGATTTATAATAATAAAATTTTTTATGACGGGACCCAGCCACAACTCATCACCACTCCTGTCAACGGCACTCACCTGGTTATTCGTCTGACGCTGCCTAAGACCAGCAGTGCCACAGGCAACGTGATTATCGACCACTACAGTTATGTTCCTGTCGATAAAACCCGAAAAATTATTGGTACCAACCAAATGAAACTGTCTGGTTGCTATAAAACGATTAATCCGACTTTTTATGCCAAAAGCCTGGCTGTATTTGTCGCAAATGGCGGAGGTACAGGCTGGAATGTGGCAGGGGGACCCTATGCCATTACTAATCACCACGTTGCTGGTGATGCCCGCCCGGCGAGTCTGGCAATGAAATACAACTATCAGTATCCCGGCTGTCAGTCTACAGACCCGATGGAAGATACACTGACCATTCGTTCTGAATCAATTCCTGTAGCAGGCACCGGTGGAAGTGATGACTGGGCCGTAATGAAAGCCGATCCACTGGCTTATCAAGAAGCAGGAATCCGACAGATATTTGGTACTCTGGTGATTAATTCAGACTCAGAAAAAAACAGCCTGATTGGTACTCCTCTTTATGTTCCTCAGCATCCCTGGGCGTCACAAAAACGAATCACATCCTTAGATGATAATAATGCCCCCTGTGCCATTATATCAGGCGGGGATTCCAAAAGTGTGCATCATGACTGTGATACCGATGGTGGCTCATCCGGTTCGCCGTTACTTAGCCAACTGGATAATCGGGTAGTAGGGCTGCACCGTGCGGGCGGAAACGGCTATAATGCAGCGGTTCTGGGCCCTTATGTCTATCAGCAGATTAAGCAACTGATTCCGGATGCAAACCAGGCTGCCGCGGCGACAGAAGGGGAAGGTAAACTGATGGTCAGAGAAATTAATCAGGCTCCCTACCTGCCAACCGATCCGTTTGATTTGCAGGTGAATGGCCCGGTAAAAATAACCGCGCTGTATGCCGGCCGGTTACAGGATCAGGATGATTACACACTATTCTCAGCCCAGGTCCGAACCACCGACGGAAATATTGTCCCGGCAAAGATTCGTTTACAGGAAATTACCCCTTGTGGTACCGGTAACCTGTCAACCGCAGAACAATGCACCACCAGCGGAGCACGCAGCCTGAAAACTGAAATTTTAGCCAGCGATAACCCGGACCTGACCATATCCACCGGCTGGATGACCCTGCAAATATCTGACAGTACGACTAACCAACGCCTGCATAACCTGGTGATGCCATTGTCATTTAGCAGTTATGATCCCTTTACTTCACCGTTTGCTGATGACAGCGGGGTTAAAAATTATATCCTGACAGAAAAGTCAGTGCTTACTACCGATAAAATCACGATGGCAAGTAACTTTGGCTTTGTCGCGGTGAATGACGGCCAGGGACCACTGACTACGATGAGCGGAGGCACCGGCTACAGTAAAGTCAAAGTCCCGGTAAAAGATGAACAGGGGAATGTGAGTGTGATTCATTTACGAGCCAACCGGAAAACCAGTTGTAGTCCGGCGTTACGCCCAATGAATTCCACCACCGGTTGTGGTGATGTTAAGCCTGCAGCGCTGGTGATGAGTTATCTGCCGGAAGATAATCCGCAGTTAGCCGCAGGTCATTATCAGGGAATATTCCCTGTGGAAGCACAACGCGATGATTTGCAACAACCGGTATTAATCCATATCGATATTACCCGTTAATCAGCCTTTACTCAGGCCATAAAAAAAGCCGGTAAGTGAATACTTACCGGCTTTTTTGCAACGTAAATAACTTACATCGCTTTCCTGGTCAGTTCGATGACGCGCAGTTTCGCAATGGCTTTCGCCAGTTCAGCAGAGGCCTGAGCGTAATCCACGTCACCGTGGCTCTTACTCATATGATCTTCTGCTTTACGTTTTGCTTCCAGAGCACGTGCTTCGTCCAGGTCCTCGCCACGGATGGCAGTATCTGCCATGACCGTCACATTGGTTGGCTGAACTTCCAGAATGCCACCGGAGAGATAGATAAACTCTTCGCTGTTATTCTCTTTGACGATACGAACCATACCAGGTTTGATGGCAGTCAGGAGTGGGGCATGACCGTGGAAAATTCCAAGCTCACCTTCGCTTCCTGACACCTGGATATGCTGTACATTACCGGCGAACATCTGCTGTTCAGCACTGACAACATCCAGGCGATAACTCTTAGCCATATCAATCCTCCCGGGAAACCGAAATTACAGTTTCTTCGCTTTTTCTACAGCTTCGTCGATGGAACCAACCATGTAGAAAGCTTGCTCAGGCAGATGGTCAAACTCACCATCCATAATTCCTTTGAAGCCACGGATGGTGTCTTTCAGAGAAACGTATTTACCAGGTGCACCGGTAAAGATCTCTGCGACGAAGAATGGCTGAGACAGGAAACGCTGAATTTTACGTGCACGAGACACCAGCAGTTTGTCGTCTTCAGACAGTTCATCCATACCCAGAATCGCGATGATGTCTTTCAGTTCCTGATAACGCTGTAACAGAGACTGTACGCCACGAGCTACATCGTAGTGCTCCTGGCCAACCACCATTGGGTCCAGCTGACGACTGGTTGAATCCAGCGGGTCAACAGCCGGGTAAATACCCAGTGACGCAATCTGACGGCTCAGAGTAACTGTTGAGTCCAGGTGAGCAAAGGTAGTTGCCGGAGACGGGTCAGTAAGGTCATCCGCAGGAACATACACAGCCTGTACGGATGTGATAGAACCTGTTTTGGTTGACGTGATACGTTCCTGCAGCACACCCATCTCTTCTGCCAGTGTTGGCTGATAACCTACCGCAGAAGGCATACGACCCAGCAGAGCTGATACTTCAGTACCGGCCAGGGTATAACGGTAAATGTTATCTACGAACAGCAGAACATCACGGCCTTCGTCACGGAATTTCTCAGCCATAGTCAGACCAGTCAGCGCAACACGCAGACGGTTTCCTGGTGGCTCGTTCATCTGGCCATAAACCAGAGCAACTTTATCCAGAACGTTAGACTCGGTCATTTCATGATAGAAGTCGTTACCTTCACGAGTACGCTCACCGACCCCTGCGAATACAGAGTAACCTGAGTGCTCGATCGCGATGTTACGGATCAGTTCCATCATGTTTACGGTCTTACCAACACCCGCACCACCGAACAGACCAACTTTACCACCTTTAGCAAACGGACAGATCAGGTCGATAACCTTGATGCCGGTTTCCAGCAGTTCAGTGGAGTTAGCCAGTTCTTCGTAGCTTGGTGCTGCACGGTGAATGGAGTTAACCTCAACAGTGCTACCATCTTCGTTCTGCAGTTCACCTTTCATATCGATTGGCTGACCCAGAACGTTCATGATACGACCCAGAGTCGCTTTACCGACCGGAACCTGGATAGGTTTCTGCAGATCGGTCACCTTAAGGCCACGCTTCAGGCCGTCAGAAGTACCCATTGCAATCGTACGAACAACACCACCGCCCAGCTGCTGCTGAACTTCCAGCACCAGAGGGGTATTACCGTTTTCAACCTCAAGAGCATTGTACACCTGTGGTACAGCTTCCTGAGGGAACTCGACGTCAACTACGGCGCCGATAATCTGGACAATCTTTCCAGCTGCCATCTTGAATCCTCTACCTAATTCGTTTTTCCCGTCTTATTTGACGTTACAGCCGCGTTATCTGTGTTCTCTCATCTGAGTCACTGGCCGCCTTGCTGTAACACCAACTAATCAGGGAAGACCTGGTTAAACCGCGGAGGCCCCCGAGACGATCTCGGTAAGTTCCTGGGTGATGCTGGCCTGGCGGGCTTTGTTGTAAACCAACTGAAGCTCTTTGATCAGCTCGCCACCGTTATCGGTTGCGGCTTTCATCGCCACCATACGTGCTGCCTGCTCGCTGGCCAGGTTCTCTACAACACCCTGATAAACCTGAGACTCGACATAACGACGCAGCAGAGTATCCAGCAGCGCTTTCGGATCGGGTTCGTACAGGTAATCCCATGTTTTCTTCTTCAACTCTTCATCATTTTCTGCTGGCGGTAATGGCAGCAGCTGATTGAGAGTCGGAGTCTGGGACATGGTGTTGTTAAATTTGTTACTGACGACATAAAGCTTGTCGATCCGGCCTTCGTCGTAGGCTTGCAGCATGACTTTTACCGGGCCAATCAAATCAGACAGAGCAGGCTTATCACCTAAACCGTTGACCTGAGCCACAATATTTGCCCCTGCAGCACCGAAGAAAGACAGGCCTTTGGAACCAATAATGGCCAGATCACTCTGAACACCTTTATCGGACCATGCTTTCATATCTGCCAGCAATTTTTTGAACAGGTTAATGTTCAAACCACCACAAAGCCCGCGGTCGGTAGAAACGACCAGATAGCCGACGCGCTTAACGTCACGCTCTTCCAGGTAAGGGTGCTTGTATTCCAGATTACCTAACGCTAAGTGACCAATCACTTTGCGAATGGTTTCTGCATACGGACGGCTGGCCGCCATGCGTTCCTGCGTTTTACGCATTTTGGAGGCGGCGACCATTTCCATCGCTTTGGTGATCTTCTGCGTATTTTTTACGCTGCCGATCTTACTACGTATTTCTTTTGCGCCGGCCATGAGCTTCTCCTCAAAGTCAGGCGGCCTGCCCTCTCAGGCAAGCCGCACGACATTACCAGGACTGAGTTGCTTTAAACGAATCGAGCAGAGCTTTCAGCTTCTCTTCGATTTCGCCATTAAAGTTACCCGCTTGGTTGATTTCCTGCATCAGTTCAGCGTGTTCGCGATCAGCGAACGCCAGCAGAGAAGACTCAAAGCTGAGGATTTTAGCAACCTCAACATCACCCAGGTAACCGCGCTCAACCGCAAACAGGACCAGGCCCTGCTGAGCAACAGACATCGGTGCATACTGTTTCTGCTTCAGCAGCTCAGTAACTTTCTGACCGTGTTCCAGTTGCTTACGGGTAGCATCATCAAGGTCAGAAGCGAACTGAGAGAATGCAGCCAGTTCACGGTACTGTGCCAGAGCGGTACGGATACCACCGGACAGTTTCTTGATGATTTTAGTCTGTGCAGCACCACCCACACGGGATACAGAGATCCCCGGGTTAACTGCAGGACGGATACCGGAGTTAAACAGGTTAGATTCCAGGAAGATCTGACCATCGGTAATCGAAATTACGTTAGTCGGAACGAACGCTGAAACGTCACCCGCCTGAGTTTCAATGATAGGCAGAGCTGTCAGAGAACCGGTTTGACCTTTCACTTCACCCTTGGTGAAAGCTTCAACGTAATCAGCATTTACGCGTGATGCACGTTCCAGCAGACGAGAGTGGAGATAGAAAACGTCACCAGGGAAAGCTTCACGTCCTGGCGGACGACGCAGCAGCAGTGAAATCTGACGGTAAGCAACAGCCTGTTTAGACAGGTCATCGTACACGATCAGTGCATCTTCACCACGGTCACGGAAGTATTCACCCATCGCACAACCGGCATAAGGCGCCAGGTATTGCAGGGCAGCAGATTCGGAAGCAGAAGCCACCACCACGATGGTGTTTGCTAATGCGCAGTGCTCTTCCAGTTTACGAACCACGTTAGAGATAGTGGACGCTTTCTGACCGATAGCAACGTAAACACATTTGATGCCGGAATCACGCTGGTTGATGATTGCATCGATAGCCATCGCGGTTTTACCGGTCTGACGGTCACCGATGATCAGCTCACGCTGACCACGACCTACTGGGATCATGGCATCAACAGCTTTGTAACCGGTCTGAACAGGCTGGTCAACAGACTGACGATCGATAACGCCCGGCGCGATAACTTCTACAGGAGAGAAGCCATCATTGTCGACCGGACCTTTACCATCAATCGGCTCACCCAGGGTGTTAACAACACGCCCCAGCAGACCACGACCAACCGGTACTTCCAGAATACGGCCAGTACATTTCACTTTCATGCCTTCGGCAAGATCCATGTATGGGCCCATAACCACTGCACCTACAGAGTCACGCTCGAGGTTCAGTGCGATAGCGTAACGGTTACCCGGCAGGGCAATCATTTCACCCTGCATAACATCGGCCAGGCCGTTGATGCGGATGATACCGTCACTTACAGAAACAATTGTACCTTCATTGTGAGCTTCGCTCACCACATTGAACTGAGCAATGCGCTGCTTGATCAGTTCGCTGATTTCGGTGGAATTCAGTTGCATATGCTCCAGTCCCCTTAAGACTGCAAGACGTCTGCCAGGCGATCAAGACGGCCGCGAACGCTACCATCAATGACCATGTCACCAGCCTGGATGACTACGCCTGCAATTACAGACTTATCGATTTTGCAATTCAGCTTAACTTTGCGTGATAAACGTTTTTCCATCGCAGCACTGATTTTAGTCAGCTGCTCTGCACTCAATTCACTGGCTGAAGTAACATCAACCTCGGCAGTCGCTTCATAAGCGTCGCGCAATTGAATGAACTGTTCCAAAACGGCCGGAAGCGCTTTCAAACGTTTATTATTTGCCATTACCTTAATCAGGTTCTGGCCATTCTCATCGAGTTGATCACCGCAGATTGCAATAAAGGTTGATGATACTGATTCAGGTGCTTTCGCGCCGGAAAGGATATCAGCAACTTGTTCATCACGTGCAACATCTGCAGAAAATGCCAGCATAGATTGCCAGCGATCAATACTTTGATGCTCAACAGCAAAGTCAAAAGCTGCTTTGGCGTAGGGGCGAGCTACAGTAGTAAATTCAGACATCAGCCCCTCCCTCCTTACAGTTCAGCGACCAGTTTATCAACGATGTCGCTGTTAGCAGCTTCATCAACGGAACGCTCAATAATCTTCTCGGCACCCGCGACGGCCAGTAACGCAACCTGCTTACGTAATTCTTCACGAGCACGTTTACGTTCAGCATCGATTTCGGACTGAGCCTGAGCAACGATTTTGTTACGTTCAGCTTCAGCTTCAGCTTTCGCTTCATCCAGAATCTGGGCACGACGTTTATTTGCCTGCTCGATGATCACCTGAGCATCTTCTTTGGCTTTTTTCAGCTGGTCGGACGCATTAGCCTGAGCGATATCCAGCTCTTTCTGAGCGCGTTCTGCTGAAGCGAGACTGTCAGCAACTTCTTTCTGACGTTTCTCGATAGCTGCCATAATCGGCGGCCATACGTACTTCATACAAAATGCGACGAACAGGATAAACGCTATGGCCTGGCCGAGGATTGTTGCATTAATATTCACAGCACAATGCCTCTTCTAAAGTTAGCTTGATCTGCCGCAACCAATCGTCTGGTCAACGGCAGAATTCGTTCATTCACGCCAATGCGCGATATGAACAACCGTATTACCAGGCGTGACTAGGCGACAGCAAACATCACGTAGAGACCCAGACCTACAGCGATCATTGGGATAGCATCCACCAGACCCATAACAACAAAGAACTGAGTGCGCAGCAGAGGAATCAGGTCAGGCTGACGAGCAGCACCTTCCAAAAATTTACCCCCGAGGATGCCGATACCGATCGCAGCACCGATTGCCGCCAGACCCATCATAATAGCAGCAGCCATGTACAGCAGATCCATACTCACGTTTTCCATGACAGTCTCCAGTTTGTTTCAATAAAATCAGTTGTGTTGAGAGAAAAAAATCAATGTTCTTCAGATGCCATCGAGAGATAGACAATCGTGAGGACCATGAAAATAAACGCCTGTAACGAGATAATCAAAATGTGGAAAATGGCCCATGGCACATTCAGAACCCACTGTGACCACCACGGTAACAGTCCTGCAATCAGGATAAAGATCAGTTCACCCGCATACATGTTACCGAACAGTCGCAGACCCAGAGAAACCGGTTTAGACAGCAGGCTAACACCTTCAAGAATCAGGTTGATGGGGATAAAGATCGGGTGGTTGAAAGGCTGTAAAGTCAGTTCTTTAGCAAAACCACTTACGCCTTTCATTTTGATGCTGTAGAACAGAATCAAAATAAATACGCCCAGCGCCATAGATAATGTGACATTCACGTCAGCGGACGGCACAACACGTAATGCCGGCAAACCAAGGACATGCTCACCCAGATAAGGCAGCAGATCGATTGGTAACAAATCCATGAAGTTCATTAAAAAGACCCAGACAAAGATTGTCAGAGCCAGCGGGGCGATAAGTTTGCTTTTGCCGTGATACATATCACGAACGTTGCCATCGACGAAACCAACAACCAGTTCAATAGCCGCCTGCAGTTTTCCCGGAACGCCGCTGGTGACGTGTTTTGCCACTTTACGGAACAGTACCAGAAAGACCAGACCCAGTACGACAGAGAAAAACATGGAATCCAGGTTTAACGTCCAGAAAGTTGCCGGAGCGTCGTGCGCATTCACCAACTGGAAAGTACGTAAATCAAGCTGCAAGTGCTGCAGGTGATGACTTATGTATTCCTGTGGGGTTGAGATTTCTCCTGCGGCCATGATGCATCTTACCCTTTTTTGTTAATTACAACCGGTGCAATGATTTGCACCACCAGCACCGATAACCAGCTCAGTCCAAGAGGCCAAAACACCGCCCCGAACACACCCAACGCCACAACAAGCAATACGATGGTGGTGAATACCTTGAGTACCTCACCTAATGCAAAGCTCCAGGCAACACGCCCTTTTGCTGGTAATTGCCCTTGCAGGCGCCAGGCCAGAAACGTAAACAGGACAGCCGGCAACCAGGCCGATAGCCCCCCTGCCAGAGCAGAAGCTCCCCAGTGAATGCTTTTTAAAGCAAAGAATGAACTGATGATTAAAAACGTCACCAATTGAATAAGCAGCACTGTCCTTGCTAATCTCAAACTATACAGAGATACAGACATTACTCTCTTACTCTCCCTTACTTAAGTTGGGTATATCGTGTGCTTCACAAACTGCTGTGGTCACTCCCGGGGGAATGAACAGCAAAAGCCGTGCAAATTATACGGGGCACTCCTACGATTTCAATCTGTAAGTAGAGAAAAGGTGAACAATTATTTAAAATTCTTTCTGGAAAGGACTTTTTCCCAATAATCTTCGCCAAAAATCGCAGATTTACGGGGTTTTCACCCCGGCGCCCCGTTGTTTTACCCTGCCCGACCTATGGCTGTTTTTACGGTAACGTGAATATTACGCCTGAAAAATACAAATAACCTCACAATTCGTGTTGTTATTTACGTATTCATTATTTCATTTTATTATCATTTATTTTACATATCCGCCAAATGTCCAGTTTCTTAAACCTCTGGCGACTTAAACAACAAGCAGAATTTATAAAATAAAAGCAGTGTTTTTTATAAATCCTGCCGGCGACTTTCTTTTCAGAAAGAATAATCACCTGGCTGTCTGATAATTTACATGTCCATTTGTCGGTTCAGTCTGTCGGTGATGTGTATATTCATATTTTTCCCGGACGAGCCCTCATCCCGGCACAAACCATTGTGGTCTGAAACTTAGTTCACAACTGTATTACCCACGCTTTTCTCATCACAGTTCAACGACTCCCCTACTCCGCTAAATCTAAAAATGATCACAGTGAAAAGTTCACGGCAATAGCCAGAGATAAAACTGAAATTAATTATATCTTTTGCACTGTTTGTGAGTTCAGTGAACTATTTTTCTGTTCAGTTACAGGCGATCACAAATAGTAGAAATTCAATTTCTGAGCAGAGAGTTTATTCGTGGAACAAATAATGAGCCAAAATAATTAGCGCGCTATTTATTACATTAAAAACCACCGACAGTTAAACCTGAATCCGAAAACAGGTAAAAAAGGGATTTAACGAGGTTTCATTCACCGGTTTGCTCATTAATAACGCGCTGGAGCAAACCACTTTTCCGGTAACTGTAGAGATAAACCAGGAAGAAAAGTCGGAGATAAGCCAGTAAAACGGGACCTAAATCACAAAAAGTAAAAAAGCCCTGTTTTTTTATTGTTTATCCTGAAGAAATGATAACGTTCTGTCGTGGCAAACACCGGAACCACCGTTCCGGCATCAGTTAGCGTGATTTCTGGCTCAGAATAACCAGATGACGTTCACCTTCAAGTTCAGGCACCTGCAGTGCAATTACCTGCTCAACACTGAGATTATCCGGTAGTGCCGATAACTCATCATCCGGAACCACCCCTTTAAGGGCGTAGAAACGACCGTGCTCCGCCTCAGGCAAATGACCGCACCAGTTGACCATATCCTGCAATGAGGCAAAGGCTCTGCTGATAACACCGTCAAATAACGGTTGATCGTTGAATGCCTCAACCCTGCTCTGAACCGGCGTAATATTATCCAGCTTAAGTTCATGCTGAACCTGACGCAAAAAACGAACTCGTTTTCCCAGACTGTCGAGCAGAGTAAAGCTGGCCTGTGGACAGACAATCGCCAGCGGAATGCCAGGCAACCCCGGACCGGTGCCTACATCAATGAACTTTTCCCCTTTCAGATAGGGGGCAACCACAATACTGTCCATAATATGACGAATCAGCATTTGCTGAGGGTCCCGGACAGAGGTGAGATTGTAGGCTTTATTCCATTTATCCAGTAAGCCGACATAGCTGACGAGTTGTTGTTTTTGCTGATCGGTTAGCGTAATGCCAGCCTTTTTAAGCAACACAGAAAGTGTATTAATCACGGGGAATTCCTGTTTTCAGGGGAAACCGCCTGGTTTCCCCTGTTGTAGCGAAGAACTCAGGCGCTTTTACGCAGTAAGCCCTGTTTTTTCAGATAGATCAGCAAAATAGAGATTGCTGCAGGGGTGATCCCTGAAATACGCGACGCCTGGCCGATAGAAGATGGTTTATGATCGTTAAGTTTAGCAATCACTTCGTTGGAGAGTCCGCTGACATTCCGGTAATCAAGTTCGGTCGGCAACAGGGTATTTTCGTTACGCTGTTGACGATCAATTTCTTCTTTCTGACGGGCAATATAGCCTTCATATTTCACCTGAATTTCAACCTGTTCAGCAGCCTGAGGATTCGTCAGTGAAGGTCCGAAAGCCGGTAATGTCATCAGTTGAGAATAGGTGAGTTCAGGGCGACGCAGTAAATCTTCACCGTTGGCCTCTTTGGTCAGATCTGCGCTCAGCAGGCCGTTGACCTCAGAAACGATATCAGATTTAGGATGTACCCAGATATCCCGTAAACGCTGACGTTCGAGCTCTATTGACTCCAGTTTCTGATTGAAGCTTGCCCAGCGCTCATCATTAACCAGACCGAGCTCACGACCCATTGCAGTCAGTCGTAAATCCGCATTATCTTCACGCAGCATCAAACGGTATTCAGCACGGGAGGTAAACATCCGGTATGGTTCTTTGGTACCCAGAGTACACAGGTCATCCACCAGCACCCCAAGATACGCTTCATCACGACGTGGAGCCCAGCCCTCTTTATCCGCAGAATAACGACCTGCGTTTAAGCCTGCCAGCATCCCCTGCGCTGCCGCTTCTTCATAGCCGGTAGTGCCGTTAATCTGACCCGCAAAGAATAAACCGTGGATGTATTTGCTTTCCAGGGTTGGTTTTAAATCGCGCGGATCGAAGAAATCATACTCAATGGCATAACCAGGGCGAACGATCTTTGCATTCTCCAGTCCCTGCATTGAGCGGACAATTTTCATCTGCACGTCAAATGGCAGGCTGGTAGAAATACCGTTGGGATAAATTTCGTTACTGGTCAGCCCTTCCGGTTCAAGGAAGATCTGATGAGCATTACGATCCGCAAACCGCATCACTTTATCTTCGATAGAAGGACAGTAACGCGGGCCGATCCCTTCGATCACTCCGGCATACATCGGGCTGCGATCAAGGTTATTACGGATCACATCATGAGTTGCTTCGTTGGTATGGGTAATATAACAAGCCATCTGAGCAGGGTGATCTGACGCTTTGCCCATAAACGAGAATACTGGCATCGGGTTATCACCGTGCTGTGGCGCCAGTACAGAAAAATCGATAGTTCTTGCATCAATTCGTGGTGGCGTACCGGTTTTCAGGCGACTGACACGCAGTGGCAGTTCACGTAACCGTCGTGCTAAAGGAATTGATGGGGGATCACCGGCACGTCCGCCGCTGTAATTGTCCAGTCCGATATGAATTTTACCATCCAGGAATGTCCCGACGGTAAGTACCACGGCTTTGGCACGGAAACGTAATCCCATCTGAGTCACTGCACCAACCACCTGATCATTTTCAACAATCAGGTCTTCCACAGCCTGCTGGAAGATCATCAGGTTGGGCTGGTTTTCCAGAGCGGTTCTGACTGCCTGGCGGTAAAGCACACGGTCAGCCTGAGCACGGGTCGCCCGTACTGCAGGGCCTTTGCTGCTGTTTAGTATTCTAAACTGAATACCGGCTTTATCGATAGCCTCAGCCATCAGGCCGCCCATAGCATCAACTTCTTTCACCAGATGCCCTTTGCCGATCCCACCGATCGCCGGATTACAAGACATTTGTCCCAGGGTATCGATATTGTGGGTCAGTAACAGGGTTTGCTGGCCCATCCGGGCAGCTGCCATTGCGGCTTCCGTTCCTGCATGACCACCACCAATGATGATGACGTCAAAAGGATCTGGATAAAACATGAAGTGATACCTCGGTAAATTAACGGTTGGGATCATATCCCGGCAGTGGATTCTACTTAAATTCCCGGTTTTGCGAAAGTGGCAGGATCGTAAGGTTTTAAAAGAAAGATCTTTATTCTATGTATGATCCTTCTGTTAGATCTCTTATTAGGATCGACCGATCCTGTGGGTAAGTACTAATTTTCTATAATTAACAGGAAGCTGAAAAGGATCGAATGCTGTGAATGATCGGTGTGCCTGTCGCGAATAAGCTGAGATCAAAATAGCTACTTATACACAGCCCAAAAAAGCATCTAAGGTTATTCATTGGATAACTACCGGTTATACGCATCATAACAGGCCAGTTATCCACAGAAATATCGATAAAAAAGATCATAAAACAGGACTATTCACCACGGATCATGGCAAATAAACGATCAACAGCCGCAGAAAGATGATCTTAAATCAGGGTTTTCCAGTGTGATAACCACTCGCTGGCCGGGTCTTCAGGGACGTCGTGCAATAAAACATCTATTTCCAGACGATCGCCGATCCTTGTCGCTCCGAGCGACTGAAGTAGCTGATCCAGGGTTCTGATTGCCCCGCAAAACAGATCGTATTCGTGATTCCCCAGGCCTATTGCCCCATAACGTACTGCTGACAGATCCGGTTGCTGCTCTTTAAGAGCTTCCCAGAATGGTAAAAGATTATCCGGAATTTCACCTGCACCGTGCGTGGATGTCACCAGTAACCAAAGCCCTTGGGCAGGAACATCTTCAAGTGCGGGTCCGTGAAGGATTTCGCCGGAGATATCATCTTCTTCAAGTAGTGCTGCTAATTCTTCAGCAACGTACTCAGCACTGCCCAGGGTGCTGCCTGTGATAAACGTAATATCCGCCATCGGTCTTCCCTCTGTTAAAGACCGCATTGTACGCTGTGATCAAGCAGTGATCCACCTGTGGACAACAAGGTTATTCATTTTTATTTTTTACAGAAAAAGCAGATAAAGCAGGGACCTGAGCGGGTATAAGTTTATCCACACAGATCCGGTTGATCAGGGCTTAATTGTCCGGCTGATAGGGTTTTGCAACGAGATTAGCGTTTCGGTTGACTGGATTTCATCAATGGTCTGAATCTTATTGATCAGAACCTGCTGCAGTGCATCTATTGAACGGCACATCACTTTAATAAAAATACTGTAATGGCCCGTGGTATACCAGGCTTCCACGACTTCATCCAGAGCTTCCAGTTTACGCAGAGCTGCCGGGTAATCCCTGGCACTCTTCAGAATAATGCCGATGAAACAGCATACGTCGAATCCCAGTTTACGGGGATCAACATCAATACGGGTGCCAAGAATAATGCCAGCCTGGCGCATTTTTTCGACCCGGACATGAATAGTCCCTGCGCTGACATTAAACTGTTTTGCCAGCTCCGCATAAGCGGTTCTGGCGTTATTCAGTAACACATTCAGAATATCGCGATCGAGCTGATCGAGTTGCAACACATCTGCCATTTTTTTTCCTTAATCATCCAGCCACAGGATGCCATGTACAGCATCAGCAGGCTTTAGCTGAACAGTGACAGTAATGCGGATGAGAGAAGCTGGCAAGCGGTGGAGGGAGTCTCAGCGTTTTATACGTCGCAACAGGCGTGTCCGGAGACGGGTATCGAATTTCCAGATATGGTCGAATATTTGCAGGATGGCGGGTTTACCATGCACAGACATCGAGACCGCATGGAAACGTTGTTTACTGTGCTGCTGGTGTTGCGCTACCCGTTGTTTCAGATTCTCAGGCAGGCGCTGTGCAATAAAGTCAGAAATAATAACGGCATCTGCTTCCAGCCAGGTCGGCTGTTCCATTTTATCCAGCACTGTACTCAGACATAGCGCCAGATCAGTGCCTCCCCGAAAGCGCTGGCTAAGAAAACGTGTTGCCTGTTCAAGTCCGTTTTCGGCAGTGAGTTCATAACTGATCACTTCATGAGCGAACAGCATAACAAAGCAGCTGCGCTTTTCAGCCAGAGCGATTTTGAGCAATGCCAGACAAAACGCCTTGGCACAACGCTCATTAAACCCACCCATCGAACCGGAAGTATCTACGCAGACAATAAAAGGTCCTTTCGGCTGTTGTTCTTTATGCCGGTAAGTAACCGGCCGCTGCCGTATGTCCTGACGGACCGATTCTCCCTGTAACTGGTAGGTTAACAGGCGCTTTTCCACCAGCCGGCGATAAAACTCCAGCTCCAGCTCGGTCATGCTCAGAGCCGCCAGTTCCGGTGGCAGCAAACGTAAAATATCATCGCTCTGATGAATACCGCTCACTTCCTCCGGTACGGATTCGGTTTCCCGGATTTCTACTGCCTGCTCACCTGGCGGGGCTTTTTCTGCAGGAATGGCCTGTGCTTCTCTGCTACGGCCCAACCGTTCGGCAAGAGCCTGTAATTCAGAGTGAGTACTCAGGAAGTCGCTGTATTGAAGGATTAAGTCAGTATCGCCTTTTTGCAGCGGTGCTTTACTCATATCCCATAAGTGTCCGGCTGCGGCTTCTTCATCTTCTCCCAGCAGAGGAGTGAGCTGGCCAGATAAAGCCATGCGTTGTTGTAACTCTGCGATAAGCTTATCCCGCTGAGCTTCCAGCAGGCTTTCATTTAATGTCACGGTTTGCAGTGTCAGATTCAGCCGCCAGCGCTGAAAAAACAGAGTGTGCTGGGCGACGGTCAGTACATCTTTATCTGCCTGAGCAGCCAGTTTTTCAGCCTCTTCGGTAAACGGAGAATTGAGCTGTTCCAGTTGTATCAGGGTTGCAGATAAGTTCTGGCTGAAGGTATACAGACTGAGAGATTTTTGCTGAGTAAATAAACGGAACTCCTGTGCCAGGCTGGCGGGCACAGGGGTATTTTTTTGCTCTT
This sequence comes from Tatumella citrea, assembly GCF_002163585.1. Taxonomy (NCBI): domain Bacteria; kingdom Pseudomonadati; phylum Pseudomonadota; class Gammaproteobacteria; order Enterobacterales; family Erwiniaceae; genus Tatumella; species Tatumella citrea. Next base: position 4,318,221 of record NZ_CP015579.1, on the reverse strand, counting down.
CACTGATAGCGGCCCGGATGCCAGGCAGATCACGTAGCAGGGCCTTTTTCAGCGACGGGCTTTTTTCAAGAAAGACCACTAACTGTGGGGCAGCCAGCAGCGCAGACAGAAAGTCATTGATCGAATCGTAATTATTAAAAGTTAACAGATTTAACAGTGTATCAATGGAGATCATTGGGTGGCCTGCTCAATCTGCTCAGCGACATCCTGCAGACTGCGTTCAATAACTGCCAGCCACTCATCATCGACAAATAAACAGTGTTGATGCTGGCGGAACTGAAGACGCTGGCTTTGTAGCTGTTCTTTCAGTTCGTTCAGTCCCAGAGCAATTTCCTCCGGAATCTCTTGGCCGGCGTCATGAGGAACTGTACTGAGTAATGACGACTGCAGGCTGATATCTCTTATATTCAGACAGTCCCGGTCATCAATATATAAATCGAGAGTCTGAGCAAACCCCATACCATTCAGCTGTCCTTTAATTTCTCCGCCTTTGACTAACCACTGGTTGAGATCTTCCCTGGCGATCACCAGATGATTGATTTTCTGATCATGCAATATCAGTGTTTTTTGCAGAACCAGTGTCAGCTGATCACCTGCTGGTAATGCAGGCAGGGTGTGATGAGATTTGCGGCCGAAAAGCGTGTTTTGTTTTTCCAGCCTGACCGCTCTTTCCAGACTCATTTGTTGCTGCAGGGCCAGTTTTCTGGCCTGCAGCTGATGAAGCCTGACCAGCATCGCCTGCTGTTGCCAGCCATGCCCGGTGATCAGCTCTGTCATTTCCCGCTCCACCAGCAACATGGTGGCATTGTCGTGCCATAAACAGTCTTTAAGTAAAATAAGATCGATCGGCGCTATAGACTGACGGCCACTAAAGTAGGCGCTGGCCTGCAATAAGTGAGTCGCTTTTTTCCAGCGACGATCAGAAACATAAGGAGCATCTGGCAGGCTTTCCAGTTGACGTCGCAACTGATAGATAAGGTCAAACACATTATCAGGCAAACTGACTTTCACTATCTCCTGCTGCCACTGATGATATTCTTCTTTAGTAATACGCAGGGATTCTTCTGCGGAGGAAAAAGATTCTTCACCGGACTGTACCAGCATGCTGCGGAAATTATTTTTACTGCTGACATTATCCAGTTGCAGGCGGATCAGCATCCGGTCGTACAAGGCCGCCAGACCACTATCTGCGTCTGGTAATTCATTGGAAGCAGCAATCAGCAGCCGCATCGGGATGATGATTTCATGATCCCCGTTACGAAAGCGTCGTTCATTTATTGCGGTCAGTAATGTGTTGAGGATTGCCGGGCCTGCTTTCCAGATCTCATCCAGAAACACTATTTCAGCTTCAGGCAGGTAACCACGGGTCAGTCGCTGATAACGACCTTCATCTTTCAGTGCCTGAATGGATAATGGGCCAAACACCTCTTCCGGGGTGGAAAATCTTGTCATCAGGTATTCAAAGGCACTGGCATCACGAAAAGCATGTTTTAGCCGGCGGGCAATCAGACTTTTTGCAATCCCCGGAGGACCCATCAGAAATACACTTTCACCGGCTAATGCTGCCAGCAGACACAACCGGATAGTATGGTGTCTTTCATACAGACCTTTTTCCAGCATATTGCTGAGGCGTGTAATTCTGTCAGCTAAAAGATGAGTCAGTGCCATAATAGTTATGAAGTCCTTGTAAGAGTCGCCGGGTTTGCTGCCGGGAAGCGATTTTCCTTAAACAGTACAATGCCAGTCGTAAGGGGTTAGGGTAAACGTTCATAGTAAGATTTCTTGAACTGAGTATGGTTCACCGGCTTGTGCAGTATCGGTTTTCGGTGACATTTTATAATAACCGGGTGGGTTTTCAGATGAATAAGTGCATACTGTGCCACTTTGGCAAGCAGTTACGCACCTGTTTACGGGATAGGTTAAAAAAAGACAAAATGATATGAGCTCAAATAACAAACAATCGACCGGCGCATTGACGCTAGCAGCTATCGGGGTAGTGTATGGTGATATTGGTACCAGCCCACTGTATACATTGCGTGAGTGTCTTTCAGGACAATTTGGCTTTGGCATTGAGCAGCAGTCAGTATTTGGCTTTCTGTCATTAATTTTCTGGTTATTGATCCTTGTCGTATCGTTAAAATATATCTGCTACGTGATGCGGGCTGATAACGCCGGAGAAGGGGGGATTCTGACCCTGATGTCTTTGGCGGGCAGAAATACCGGCGCCAGGGTAACAGCGGTTCTGCTGATTATGGGGCTGGTCGGGGGGAGTTTCTTCTATGGTGAAGTTGTCATTACCCCTGCGATATCTGTTATGTCAGCGATTGAAGGGCTGGAAATTGCTGCGCCGTCGCTCGACACTTATATTGTTCCGTTGTCGATTGCGGTATTAACCTTACTGTTCCTTATCCAGAAACATGGAACCGGGCTGGTGGGTAAGATGTTTGCCCCTGTCATGTTGTTATGGTTTATCGTACTGGCAATTCTCGGAGCGAACAGTATTATTCACAATCCGGTGGTACTGCGGGCGCTCAATCCCTGGTATGCCGTCGAGTTTTTCCTCCATTATAAGAGTGTTTCATTCTTCGCCCTTGGCGCGGTGGTGTTATCTATTACCGGGGTTGAGGCGCTGTATGCCGATATGGGGCATTTCGGTAAACTGCCGATTCGTATTGCCTGGTTTGGAGCGGTTCTTCCCTCACTGGTGATTAACTATTTTGGTCAGGGAGCATTGCTGCTCTCACATCCTGAGGCTATAAAAAACCCGTTCTTCTTGCTTGCCCCTGACTGGGCTCTGATTCCGATGTTACTGCTGGCTACCCTGGCTACTGTTATCGCTTCTCAGGCGGTTATTTCCGGAGTGTTTTCTCTGACCCGCCAGGCGGTACGGTTAGGATATTTGCCGCCAATGCGTATCATCCATACCTCTGAAATGGAATCCGGGCAGATTTATGTGCCGGTCATTAACTGGCTGCTCTATATAGCGGTTCTACTGGTTATTATCAGTTTCCGTCACTCAAGCAACCTTGCGGCAGCATATGGTATTGCAGTGACGGGTACGATGATCCTGACCACCATTCTTTCCTGTACTGTGGCCCGTAAAAACTGGCGCTGGAATATCTTCCCGGTCCTGCTGATTTTTATCGTCCTGATGTGTATTGATGTACCGTTGTTTAGTGCCAACCTGGTCAAGATATTCTCCGGTGGCTGGCTGCCACTATGCCTGGCACTGGTGATGTTTATCATTATGACGACCTGGAAAAGCGAGCGATTCAGGGTACTTCGGCGTATGCATGAACACGGAAATTCCCTGGAGGCGATGATTGCCTCTCTGGAGAAAAATCCGCCGGTCAGAGTGCCTGGTACCGCGGTCTTTATGTCCAGAGTGCTTAATGTCATTCCGTTTGCCATGCTGCATAATCTGAAGCACAACAAAGTACTGCATGAGCGGGTGGTATTACTGACTCTGCGTACTGAAGATGCACCTTATGTTCACAACGTACGGCGTGTCACCATCGAACAGTTATCTCCGACCTTCTGGCGTGTGGTTGCCAGTTATGGCTGGCGCGAAACACCGAATGTTGAGGAAATCTTCCACCGTTGTGGGCTGGAAGGGCTGAATTGCCGGATGATGGATACCTCGTTCTTTATGTCGAGAGAGTCGCTGATTCTTGGGAAACGGCCATGGTATCTGCAACTGCGTGGCAAGTTATTCCTGGCATTGCAACGAAATGCTCTGCGTGCCCCGGATCAGTTTGAAATCCCGCCTAACAGGGTGATTGAACTGGGGACTCAGGTAGAGTTTTAACCATCAGAGGAGCGGTCTTCACCAGACCGCTCCTGTCAGTTATTAGCAAACCACTTTCCTGATTTTGTAGTCACCCTTCTTCCGTATATTGCCGCCCCCTCTCTACAGCCAGCATAGTGATTCCCGGGATACCTGCCTTCATCGCTTGTTCTTACAGGGCTTGTGCGTTTTCCGCGACTGCACTGACACCTTATTGCCTGCTGCTGCCACTCTTCTCTCAGGCAGGATTTCACGACGGGCTGCGACGCAGCGAAATCTTTGGAGAGCGATCACATATTCGCTGTCTGTCGATTGTTTTCCCCCTGTGGTTACCTAAACTTCATTCAGCGAAACGTTTCGCTGGAGAGTGAAAAATGAAAAAAGGTAGCTTACTGAATTCTGATATTTCGTCAGTGATTTCGCGTTTAGGGCATACCGACAGCCTGACCATCAGTGATGCTGGTTTACCTGTTCCGCAAGGTCCGCAGCGTATTGATCTCGCACTGACTTCTGGGATCCCCGGCTTTTTACAGGTAGTTAAAACGGTGACTGATGAGTTGCAGGTAGAGAGTGTCGTTCTGGCTGAAGAGATTTTGCAGCATAACCCACATCTGCACAGTGACCTGCTTGCCCTGCTTCAATCGCTACAGCAGCAGCAGGGCAATATCATCGATATCAGTTACGTCAGTCATCAACAGTTCAAAGAGAAAACACAACACAGTCAGGCTGTTGTTCGCAGTGGGGAGTGCTCACCGTATGCGAATATTATCCTTAATGCTGGCGTGACCTTCTGAGGGTGTTATGCAACCTTTACTGCAACTTAAAGGCATTGAGAAATCTTTCCCGGGAGTTAAAGCTCTGTCCGGGGCTGCTATTTCGGTCTATCCGGGCCGGGTGATGGCTTTGGTGGGTGAAAATGGCGCCGGCAAATCGACCATGATGAAAGTGCTGACCGGCATTTATGCCCGGGATGCCGGCAGCTTTGAATGGCTGGGAAAAGAGACAATTTTCGACAGTCCGCGTGCTTCCCAGGCTGCCGGGATTGGCATTATCCATCAGGAACTCAATCTGATTCCTCAACTGACTGTGGCAGAAAATATTTTTCTGGGACGAGAGTTTGTGAACCGTTTCGGTCGCATTCAGTGGAAACAGATGTACCAACAGGCCGATGAATTAATGAAACGCCTGAATTTGCGCTTCAGCAGCCATAAGCGAGTGGAGGAGTTATCCATTGGCGATCAACAGATGGTTGAGATTGCTAAAGTGATCAGTTTTGAATCCAAAGTAATAGTGATGGATGAACCCACCGATGCACTGACAGATACCGAAACCGCTTCTTTATTCCGTGTCATTAATGAGTTGAAAGCTCAGGGCTGCGGAATTGTTTATATCTCCCACCGGATGAAAGAAATTTTTGAGATCTGCGATGACGTGACGATTTTCCGCGATGGTCAGTTTATTGCCGAGCGGCCGGTTAACACGCTGAGTGAAGATTCGCTGATTGAAATGATGGTCGGCCGCAAACTTGAAGAACAATATCCTAGGCTGGATAAATCGCCTGGTGATGTCCTGATGGAGGTCAGTCATCTCAGCGGTTCCGGGGTAGAGGATGTCAGCTTTACTCTGCGGAAAGGTGAAATTCTTGGTGTCTCGGGGCTGATGGGTGCCGGGCGCACAGAACTAATGAAGGTACTTTACGGCGCGTTGCCGCGCTCAGCCGGCACAGTCACCCTGGAAGGCAAACCGGTAATAGCCCGTTCGCCTGAAGAGGGGCTTCTTAACGGTATTGTCTACATCTCAGAGGACCGTAAACGCGATGGTCTGGTGCTGGGTATGACAGTAAAAGAGAACATGTCGCTGACAGCCCTTAAGTATTTCAGTCATCCGGGCGGTCGTCTGAAACATGCCGAAGAACAACTGGCGGTGAGTGACTTTATTAAGCTATTCAACGTCAGAACTCCCTCGATGGATCAGAACGTGGGGCTGCTCTCCGGGGGAAATCAGCAGAAAATTGCTATTGCCCGTGGACTGATGACCCGGCCGAAGGTGCTTATCCTGGATGAACCTACCCGGGGAGTGGACGTTGGCGCAAAGAAAGAGATTTATCAGCTGATCAATCAGTTTAAAGAAGACGGGATGAGCATCATCCTGGTGTCTTCTGAAATGCCAGAGGTTCTGGGGATGAGTGACCGGATACTGGTGATGCATGAAGGACGACTGAGTGGTGATTTCCCGATCGAACAAGCCTCGCAGGAGATTCTGATGGCGGCGGCAGTAGGCAAACAACACAGCGCGGAGCTGGAATAATATGAATACGCAAACAATCCCTTCACGTCGTCTGTTCAGTAAGGCCTGGTTGCTGGAACAAAAATCACTGATTGCACTGTTGGTGCTGATTGTCATTGTTTCCTGTATGAGCCATAACTTTTTCACCCTGGCTAACCTGTTTAATATTCTGCAACAGACCTCGGTTAACGCCATTATGGCAGTGGGTATGACGCTGGTGATTCTGACCTCAGGAATTGATCTCTCTGTCGGTTCTCTGCTGGCATTGACTGGTGCGGTGGGGGCATCGCTGGTGGGCATGGAAGTGAATGCGCTGCTGGCTATTGCTGCGTCACTGGTACTGGGAGGATTTATTGGCGGGATTACCGGTGTCATTGTAGCTAAAGGTAAGGTTCAGGCCTTTATTGCCACCCTGGTCATGATGTTGCTGCTACGTGGGGTCACTATGGTGTACACCAACGGTAGCCCGATCAGTACTGGTTTTAGCGATAACTCAGATCTGTTTGGCTGGTTTGGGATTGGCCGCCCGCTGGGTGTTCCTACCCCGGTCTGGCTGATGGCCATCATCTTTCTTGCTGCGTGGTACATGCTGCATCACACACGGCTGGGCCGCTATATCTATGCGCTGGGTGGTAACGAAGCGGCAACCCGTCTTTCCGGGATCAGCGTTAACCGGATAAAAATCATCGTCTATGCCCTGTGCGGCATGCTGGCTGCCCTGGCCGGAACTATCGAAGTAGCGCGCCTTTCTTCCGCACAACCGACTGCGGGAACCGGTTATGAGCTGGATGCTATCGCTGCCGTTGTGCTCGGAGGTACCAGTCTGTCCGGAGGCAAGGGGCGAATCATGGGAACTCTGATTGGTGCGCTGATCCTTGGTTTCCTCAACAACGGGCTGAATCTGATCGGTGTTTCTTCTTACTACCAAATGATCGTCAAAGCTGTAGTGATTTTACTGGCGGTGCTGGTAGACAACAAAAGCAGTAAATGATTGATTACCCTACAGGACTAATAATATGAAAAAACTCACTGCACTGGCCTTACTGTTAGGCGCAACATTAAGTACTCAGGCGCTGGCTAAAGATACTATCGCGTTAGTGATCTCCACGCTGGATAACCCATTCTTCGTCTCTCTTAAAGACGGAGCGCAGAAAGAAGCCGACAAGCTGGGTTATAACCTGGTGGTGCTGGATTCGCAGAATAACCCGGCGAAAGAGCTGGCGAATGTACAGGATTTGATGGTTCGCGGAACCAAAGCCATACTGATTAACCCGACCGATTCTGATGCGGTAGGTAATTCGGTAAAAATTGCGAACCAGGCTCATATCCCTGTGATCACGCTTGACCGGGCAGCCAGTCAGGGTAAGGTTGTCAGCCATATTGCTTCTGACAACGTTGCGGGCGGTAAAATGGCCGGTGATTTCATCGCTAAGCAGTTAGGTGATGGTGCAAAAGTTATTGAACTTGAAGGGATTGCCGGAACGTCGGTTGCCCGTGAACGTGGCGAAGGTTTCAAACAAGCCTCTGATGCCCATAAATTCAATATTATCGCCAGTCAGCCAGCCGATTTCGACAGAACTAAAGGGCTGAACGTTATGCAAAACCTGCTGACTGCTCATCCTGATGTGCAGGCGGTATTTGCTCAGAATGATGAAATGGCTCTCGGCGCGATGCGGGCTCTGCAAACTGCCGGTAAATCGGGTGTGCTGGTGGTAGGATTTGATGGAACGCCTGATGGTGTAAAAGCGGTTCAGAGTGGCAAACTGGCGGCCACAGTGGCCCAACTGCCGGAGAAAATTGGTGAAATTGGTGTAGATACGGCGGATAAAGTGCTGAAAGGCCAACAGGTCGAGGCCCGGATTCCGGTAGACCTGAAGCTGGTCACCAAATAAATCAGATCAAGTATGATGCGCGCCACCTTCGGGTGGCGCATTTATCTGGACGAATCTCTCTATGAAAAATACCGGCAAACTCGTTGTTCTTGGCAGTATTAATGTGGATCACATTGTTAATCTGGTGCAGTTCCCGCGCCCGGGTGAGACGGTGACGGGTAAGCAATATCAGGTTGCCTTCGGCGGAAAAGGGGCTAATCAGGCTGTCGCTGCCGGTCGCAGTGGTGCGGACATTTCTTTTATTGCCTGTGTGGGACAGGACGATATGGGAGAACGTATTCGTCAGCAACTGGCAGACGATCGTATTGATGTAACTCCGCTGACCTCGATAGAAGGAGAGTCCACCGGAGTTGCGTTGATTTTTGTGAACGGCGAAGGCGAAAACTCTATCGGTATCTATTCCGGAGCAAATGCTGCCCTGACTCCTGAACGGGTTAAGCAGCAGCGTCAGGTTATTTCCGGGGCAGATGCGTTACTGATGCAACTGGAATCTCCTCTGGATAGCGTGCTGGCTGCCGCACATATTGCCCGGGAGGATCAGACTCAGGTAATACTCAATCCGGCACCAGCGACCGTTCTCTCTGATGAGCTGCTGTCGCTGGTGGATATCATTACCCCTAATGAAACTGAAGCACAGATCCTGACCGGTGTGGTTGTAAAAACTGACGAGGATGCAGCGAAAGCCGCTAAGGTTCTGCATGAGAAAGGTATCGGTTGTGTATTAATTACCCTCGGCCAGCGTGGTGTGTGGCTGAGTGAGCAGGGGAAAGGACAGCGTATTCCGGGATTCCGGGTTCAGGCTGTAGATACCATCGCCGCCGGAGATACCTTTAATGGTGCATTAATCACGGCATTACTGGAGAACAAAACGATGGATGAATCGGTACGCTTTGCGCATGCTGCCGCCGCCATCGCTGTTACCCGTCATGGAGCACAACCTTCAGTCCCCTGGCGGGAAGAGATTGATAGTTTTTTACAGGCGCAGGGGTAAACGTGGCCACAATGAAAGATGTTGCCCGTCTGGCGGGTGTATCCACTTCTACCGTGTCTCATGTGATTAATAACAACCGGTTCGTCAGTGAAGCGATTCGGGAGAAAGTGACCTCTGCAGTCAGACAGCTGAATTACGCCCCTTCAGCACTGGCGCGCAGCCTGAAAATGAATCAGACCCGTACGATAGGAATGTTATTAACTGCCAGTAGTAACCCGTTTTATGCCGAAGTTGTGCGGGGAGTTGAACGGAGCTGTTATGAAAGAGAATACAGCCTGATTTTGTGTAATACCGAAGGGGATATGGACCGTATGGACCGAAGCCTCGAAACATTACTGCAAAAGCGTGTCGACGGATTACTCATTATGTGTACCGAAAGACGTCGTCCCTCTGCTGAGATTCTTGGGCGTTATCCTTCTATACCTTCTGTAATGATGGACTGGGCACCGTTTGAAAGCAGTAGTGACATTATTCAGGATAACTCATTGCTGGGGGGTGAGATGGCCACCCGGCACCTGATTTCCCGCGGTTATACACGAATAGCCTGTATCGCAGGGCCCCAGGATAAGACCTCTGCGGGCTTGCGTCTTGAAGGCTACAAACGTGCGATGGCTACGGCAAAACTGCCGGTCTTACCGGGTTACATTGTCGATAGTGATTTTGAGTTTGAAGGCGGTTTTAACGCGATGCAGCAGTTGCTTATGCTTAACCCGCGTCCTCAGGCTGTTTTTACCAGTAATGATGCGATGGCCGTGGGGGTTTATCAGGCACTTTACCAGGCGGGATTAACCATACCTCAGGATATGGCGGTGATGGGATATGATGACATCGAGCTGGCCCGCTATATGACCCCTCCGCTGAGTACGATACGTCAGCCTAAAGATGAGCTGGGTGAACTGGCCATTGATACTCTGCTCCATCGGATGGAGACCCCTGATGCCAGCCAGCAGTTACTGGTACTGACACCAGAGTTAATGATACGCACCTCAGTCGGGAATATTTAGCCTTTCTTTTTAGCGCGGTCGTTGATCAGATTTTTTCCATCTTCCGGTCTCAGCAGCAGGAACATTAATGCTGATAACAGGGTAATGACTCCCATAGTCATAAAGGTCGAATGGAAATGATTCAAAGTCGTACCGGAAAAATTCTGCCAGAAACTTAATACTGCAGCACTGACTGCAACCCCGAAGCTGATGGATAATTGCTGAGTCACCGCCAGTACACTATTTCCGGCACTGGCATTTTCATCGGTTAAATCTGCCAGCGTTATAGTATTCATGGAGGTAAACTGCGTTGACATAAACATCCCCATGACAAACAGTGGGATCAATAGTACCCAAAGCGGGTTGGCCGGAGACTGCAATGAAAAGCTTGCGACAAATAAACCAATAATAATGGTAACGGTCACCAGTGTTTTACGGTATCCCAGTAAGCGCAGTACTTTTGTCACCAGAGATTTTGCCAGTATCGAGCCTATTGCCGTTGGAACCATAATGCAGCCAGCCAGTAGTGCCGGATATCCAAAACCTATCTGCAACATTAATGGCATCAGGAAAGGAATGCATCCGGTACCCAACCGTGAAGCTATATTTCCGATAATACCAATGGAGAATGTCCTGGTTTTAAACATTGGCAGACCGATTAACGGGGCGGGATGGCGTTTAGCATGCCAGATGTAAATCAGTAGCAGCAGAATTCCTACCAGTAATATCGCCGTAGCCAGTAATCCCGGAACCAGTCGCTCACCGAATAATTCAATACCAAT